>CAYMBR010000072.1:0-10624 GCA_964388725.1 uncultured Sangeribacter sp.
ATATACTGAAATATGTGGAGGGAATGTTAAGGGAAAAATATCCTGACGCCAACTTCATTAATATAAATATGGAGGATTTTGCATTTTCTCACATCTTTGATGCATACACACTCAACGAGGAAATCAACAAACGATTGTCGAGAGAATCTACCAATTTTATATTCATTGATGAAATTCAAGAAGTTGAAGGCTTTGAAAAAGTCATCAGGTCTCTTGCCCTAAATCCAAGCAACGACATATACGTGACAGGTAGTAACTCGTTGATGTTGTCGTCAGAAATTGCCTCAAGACTTGCAGGCAGAAGCATTGAGATAAAAGTCCACCCGTTATCGTATAAGGAATTTATGGAGTTCCATTCTCTTGATGACTCCGATGAGACACTTGATTGTTTCCTGCAATTTGGAGGAATGCCGTATCTAAAAAATTTGCCAGAGCGACAAACTTGGAATGAGTATTTGACAGGCCTTGTGGATGCTCTGGTATATCGGGATATTGTGAGGAGAAATGCAATACGCAATGTAGATTTTCTTCAAAGGCTGTTGATGTTCTTGGCCGACAATATCGGGCAGATATTCACTTCAAAAAGGATAGCCGATTATTTAAAGTCGCAGAGAGTGAATGGCACTGTCCAAAGTGTGCAGACATACGCTGATTACATCTGTGATGCATTCATTTTGAATAAAGTCAGAAGATGGGATATAGAGGAAAAGAAATATTTTGAGATTGGCGAGAAATATTTCTTTGAGGATTTGGGAATAAGGAATGCCGTAGTCGGCTATCGACCGATGGACATTGGAGGGTTGTTGGAAAACGCCGTGTTCAATAAATTGGTCACAGACGGATTTGAGGTAAAGGTTGGTGTGAATTCAAGGGGTCATGAGATTGATTTTATAGCTGAAAAGGGTGGAGAGCGCTGTTATGTGCAGGTGGCTTTAAATGTTGACAATCCTTCCACCGCTGAAAGAGAGTTTGGCAATCTACAAGCAATTCAAGACAATTACGAAAAGATAGTAGTGACATATCGCGACTATGCGCCAAATACTTTTAATGGAATCCGCATGCTCTCCCTTCGCCAGTTCCTTCTCCGATAAAACTATTGGTGGGGGGATTACAAAATTATCATCAACTGTACAAATCTTAGCGAAGATTTTGATTATTTTTGCAAAAACTTTACATAACCGCAGAAATTTGAACTAATAAACACTAAATTTGAACTGCAATCATGAAAATATACAGGATGCTTCTGATATTGCTGTTGGCTGTCGGAGGAAATGCCATGGCCGATGATTCAGTGATGACAACCAGCGAGTTGCAACGAGTTGACAAGCGGATGGCACGACAGATAATGAGGGAGAGCAATCCCGAATTTTTCAAAACCGAAGAGGCCCGAAGGGTCGGAGACCAAATCCTTGTCTGGCAACGAAATACAGGTGGTTGGCCAAAAAACATTGACATGGTTAGTCCGATGTCGGAAGAGCAGGTCGCTGATGTATTGGCAGAAAAGGATCGAACTGACGATTCGACAACCGACAATGATGCCACAACGTTGCAACTCCGTTATCTTGCACGCCTTTACAAGGCTACCTCCGATGAGAAATATCGTGACTCATTTCTCCTTGGCGTGGAATATCTTCTCTCCGGACAATATGAGAATGGCGGTTGGCCCCAGTTTTGGCCTGAAATGAGGGATTATCAACCGTTTATAACCTTCAACGATGACGCCATGGTCAACACCATGACTCTGCTGCGGGACATTGCCTATGGTAAGTCTCCCTTTGACTGTGAACTTTGTGATGAAACCATGAAAGAAAGGATGAGAACATCTTTCGACAAGGGCGTTGAGTGCATCCTGGCAACTCAGATTGTGGCCGATGGTGTGCCGACCGTGTGGTGTCAGCAACATCATCATGAGACACTGGTGCCGGAGAAAGCCCGCTCCTACGAATTGCCATCCTACTGCTCACAGGAAAGCGCGGCTATTGTCAGGATGCTTATGGAAATTCCCAATCCGAGTGACGAGGTGAAGAAATCCGTCCATGCGGCCATGGCATGGTTTGAAAAGAACAAGATTGAAGGATTCACCTATAAGAGAGTAATGGCAGATGGAAAATGGCGTGCCGAATTGGTGGAAAACCCTAAAAACGACACGCCTATATGGGCAAGATTTTATGATCTGGAACGCTGCCAACCGTTTGTATGCGACCGGGACGGTATCCCAAAGAAGAGCCTTGATGAAATCGGTGAGGAACGTCGCAACGGTTATTCCTGGTATAATGACAGACCCGCAGCTCTTTATGAATTGTATAAAGAGTGGTGCGAGAGATTCTGACAATTTTTATGAGGTGGGGTGGAGGCGGCGGTTGGTGATGGCGCAGACACAGGAGTCGGGCCAGACGTTTTCGGCAGTCTCCACCATGTCGATGATGGTATAGATGGGAAGTATGATGCCCATGATGCTGATGTCAGCCCCTATGCCCGACATCAACGACAAGGTGAGGAAATAACATCCCATCGGAACGCCGGCATTGCCAACAGCCGATGTCACCGAAATAAACAGCCATACTAATATAACAAAAATTGACAATGTAGAGTTGAAGAAGTATAAAAAATGATAAAAACTGCTACTTTCTCGAAAAAAATTGCTAAATTTGCAGTTTGATACCCGGAATCCCGGATTTTGGGGCAATAAATCATGATTTAATAACCAACCCTACATTTGCTTTGCAAATCCAAATAATAAAAAGTATAATGGCAAAACAGGAAGATGTCTTCAAGACGATAGTGGCTCACGCCAAGGAATACGGTTTTGTGTTCCAGTCATCTGAAATCTACGATGGCCTGAGCGCGGTATATGACTACGGTCAGAATGGTGTGGAACTGAAAAACAATATCAAACGCTATTGGTGGGAAGCGATGACAATGCTCCACGACAACATTGTGGGTATCGATTCCGCCATCTTCATGCACCCCACTATATGGAAGGCATCCGGACACGTCGATGCTTTCAACGACCCATTGATCGACAACAAAGACTCCAAGAAACGCTATCGTGCCGATGTCCTCATTGAAGATGAAATCGCCAAAATCGATGACAAAATCAACAAGGAAGTGGCAAAGGCAGCAAAGCGTTTCGGTGAGTCGTTCGACGAGGCAATGTTCCGCCAGACTAATCCCCGGGTACTCGAACATCAGCAGAAGCGCGACCAACTGCATCAGCATTTCTCCGACGCCATGAATGCCAACGACCTTGCCGACCTGAAGCAGATAATTCTTGACTATGAGATAGCGGATCCCATCAGTGGTACGAAAAACTGGACCGACGTTCGCCAGTTTAACCTTATGTTCAAGACCGAGATGGGCTCCACCGCCGATGGCGCGATGGAGGTGTATCTGCGTCCCGAGACTGCGCAGGGTATCTTTGTCAATTATCTGAATGTGCAGAAGACAGGCCGTATGCGCATACCATTCGGAATTGCCCAGATAGGCAAGGCTTTCCGCAATGAGATTGTGGCCCGCCAGTTTATCTTCCGTATGCGCGAATTTGAGCAGATGGAGATGCAATTCTTTGTGCGTCCCGGCGACGAGATGAAGTGGTTCGACTATTGGCGCAAGACTCGTCTGCAGTGGCACAAGAACCTTGGACTCGGTGACCAGAAATATCGCTACCACGACCATGAGAAACTGGCTCACTACGCAAACGCAGCCACCGATATCGAGTTTGAGATGCCGTTTGGTTTCAAGGAAGTGGAGGGCATTCACTCCCGCACCAACTTCGACCTCAGCCAACATGAGAAATTCTCCGGCAAGAAAATACAATATTTCGACCCCGAACTGAACGAAAGTTATGTGCCATACGTTATTGAGACATCAATAGGTGTTGACCGTATGTTCCTGAGCGTCTTGTGCAGCTGCTATGAGGATCAGGATCTCGGCAATGGCGAGCGCCGCGTGGTGCTCCATTTCCCGGCAGCCCTCGCACCGGTGAAGTGTGCCGTTCTTCCCCTTGTGAAGAAAGACGGACTTCCAGACAAGGCACGCGAGATCCAGCATAAGCTCCGCTTCGATTTCACATGCCAGGTGGATGAGAAGGATTCTATCGGCAAACGCTATCGCCGTCAGGATGCAATTGGTACCCCCTACTGCATCACTGTGGATCACCAGAGTCTGGAGGACAATACAGTGACACTGCGCCACCGCGACTCAATGGAGCAGGAGCGTGTCAATATCGATGACCTTGAAAAGATACTTGCAGAGAAAGTGTCGCTCAATTCGCTGCTTCGCAAGTTAGTGTAATTTCAGGATGTCAATTTGTCGTTTTGACAATTTGACAATTTGACAAAATGACATCTTGACAAAATGAGAATTTGACCAAAATTTTATTGATATGAAGAAGATTTATAATAAGATACTCGTGGCAGTAGTGGCAGTGATGGCGATGTCGTCATTGTCGAGTTGCAACTACAACTCGCTCGTGGAGCAGGAACAGTCGGTGGATCAGGCTTGGGCTCAGGTGGAAAACCAATATCAGCGTCGTGCCGACCTTATCCCTAATCTCGTCAACACCGTGAAGGGCTATAGCGAACATGAGAGCGAAACCTTTATCAAGGTGACCCAGGCACGTGCCGGACTGACAGAGGCTTACAATGCAGCCGAGGGTATCGAGAATCCGCAGGAAAATATCCAGGCATATCAGGAAGCGCAGAGCAAACTGAAAAGCGCCCTCGACATTTATGTCAATGCTGTGCATGAGGCCTATCCTGACCTGAAAGCCAACCAGAACTTCATGAACCTCCAGACTCAGCTTGAAGGCACAGAAAACAGGATTGCCACAGAGCGTCAGAGATACACGGAGGCGGTGAGGGAATACAACTCCGCTATCAAGAAATTCCCAACTATGATCTATGCCGGATGGTTTGGTTTCAAGCCGAAGGAGCAGTTTAAAGCTGAATCCGGCGCAAGCAAGGCTCCGACAGTGGAGTTTTAAGGGTTTATAGGTTTATGTGTTTAGAGGTTTAATTCCTACACATTGCAAACCTATGATTCTGTGATAACGATGAAAATGATGAAAACGACAATAATGAAGACGATAAAAACGCTTATAACCATTTTGATTACACCTATGTTGCTGACATCCTGTCTTGGGGATGACAGCAACACTGTGGATTATAGCGAATGGTATGAAGAGAATCAGGCATATCTCAGCGAGATTGAGGCAGAGACCAATGATGACGGAACGCTTGCCTACGAAAAGATAGTGCCGAGTTGGTGTCCGGGTGTATATATACTCGCCAAATGGCACAACGACCGCAGCCTTACGGCCTCCAACCTTATTCCGATGGACAATTCCACCGTGGATGTGATATATGATTGTCAGTATGTCAATGATTATGTGCTCGACTCAAGTTATAGCAATACCACTTGGGGCGACAGTATCTATCGTTGCAAACCTCTCGACAACATAGTGGGTTTCTGGACCATGCTGACCAATATGCATGTTGGAGACTCTGTGACATGTGTCATCCCGATGAATGCAGCCTATGGAGCATCGAGTACCAGCGTCGTGCCATATTCCACGCTGATATATCATATGAAACTCAAAAGTATCTACGCATACGAAATAGCTAACAACTAATACGATATCATGATAAAGATAAAGACAGCGGCCAAGGCCGCGTCGGTAGTCGCCCTCTCATTTATTGCAATGAGGGGCGTTGCCGCTTCTGTAAGTTTCGACACATTCAAAGTGTCACCGACAATAAACCTGAATCTTCCGGCACTCCCCTCAGATTCAGTATCGGCATCAAAAAATTCTTTCAACAACGATATGCTCCTCTCTGCTGTCAACAGCAAAATGACAGGCATTGGGAAAGACTGGGAGACAATTGCAGCCGACACTGCCGCCACCTTGCATTTCCCGAAGGCCGAAAGGGGTGTGGAACTTCACACTTTGGCTACAAGGTTGCGTCCGACATCATACGTAAGTGGTAAGTTGCGTCTTAAATCAAACGTAATTGCCGATCTCAAATCTGGCGCCAATACACTTCTTACTGTCAGTAAAGCTGACTCAGTGGCAGAATGGCATGATGCCAATATCACTATCGATCCGGAGAGAATGACGGAACTTTATGTGACATTTGTGTCGCTTCCCGATGATCCGGAAGGCCCGGAAATAGCACTCGAATTTGTTCCTGATGCAGACTTCGAGGATGTGGTATATGCAGCGGGACCGTATGTGGGTCAACGTTTTCTTACAGAACAGACAGCTCTGGGCACAAGGGTCTATAGCACCTCCATTTCCCCCGATGGCAAGTATATAATCCTTTATTACAACACCATGTATGGCAAGGATTCACGCCGCTATTGGGCGGAACTTCAGGAGATTTCTACAGGAAAGACGGTTAATGCAAGTATTCCCTACCGTGCATACTGGCTTGACAAGGGTAGCACGTTGGCATACACTGTAAAGACCGACAAAACATATACCCTTTACACGATGGATGCCGCCACGCAGAAACAGACCGAACTTGCCAAGGATCTTCCCGACAGTGATTTTGTGATCAGTCCTGACTGCAGCTATCTGATTTTCCATCATGAGGTGGAGGGTAAAAGCGACAAGGGACCACTCCTTCGTATTCAGGATCCCGACGACCGCCTTGCCGGACACCGCGACCGCTACTATCTTCAGAAGTATGACCTGAAGACAGGCATCACCCAACCCCTGACCTATGCCGGCAATACGACTTCTCTCAGCGACATTTCTCCTGATTCCAAGAAAATCGTGTTTATTTCGACCACCGACAAACCGGACACATATCCTTTCTATTTCAGTGACCTGATTGAAATGGATGTCAACACACTTGCCACCGACACACTCGTGAAAAATGATTCATACATCCGTACTTGTGTCTATTCTCCTGATGGCAAGCAGCTTTTCATAGGTGCCGGACCGGAGTCGTTCAATGGAATTGGGAAAAACAATGGAGGCAACCCATACAGCAATGAATATGACCTTCAGGGTTACATACTGACAATCGCAGACAAGTCGGTGAAACCTGTGACAAGAGATTTCAATCCCTCTCTTGAATATGATCCTGTTTGGAATCGCGCTGATGGCAACATCTATTTCCGCGCTACCGATGGTTTTGACCTCAATGTGTATAGCGTGAATCCGAAGACCGACAAGATTACAAAACTGAATCTCGACATTCCGTATACCATTTCGTTCTCAATAGGTATGGATGAGGCCAAATGGGTGTCTTGTACTGGAGGCGACTACTCTTATACAGGCAAAGCAGAACTTCTTGACCTGAAAAATGGTAAGATCCGCGTACTCGACAACCCATATATAGTCGATTATCCCGATTTGGAGGTGGGTGAATCATCAAGCTGGAGTTTCAAAGCATCTGATGGCACCACAATCGAGTGTATGCAGGTTCTCCCTCCAGATTTCGACCCTTCAAAGAAGTACCCGATGATAGTGTATTACTACGGTGGTTGCTCGCCATGCCAGAAGACGGTAAGCGTCTATGATCCGCAAACATTTGCAGCTCGTGGTTATGTGGCACTTGTGATTAACCCATCAGGAGCATACGGCTATGGTCAGGAGTTCTCAGCCCGTCATGCCAATGCCTGGGGCAAACGCACAGCCGAGGATATCGTAGAGGGAGTTAAGGAATATTGTGCCACCCACGATTATGTGGATGCCGACAAGATTGGATGTCTTGGAGCAAGCTACGGCGGATTTATGACCCAATATCTCCAGACTCTCACCGATATCTTTGCAGCTGCTGTCTCGCACGCTGGTATTTCCAATGTGACATCCTATTGGGGTGAAGGCAACTGGGGTTACTCCTACAATACAGTCGCAGCACCGGAATCCTATCCTTGGAACAACCCCGACCTCTTTAGCAAACAGGGTTCGCTATTCAATGCCGACAAAATCAACACACCTCTGCTTTTGATGCATGGCAATGCTGATACCAATGTGCCTATCGGAGAAAGTATCCAGCTTTTCAATGCCCTTCGCATTCTTGGCAAGGATGTGGAATTCGTGCAGGTGGATGGCGAAAACCATTACATTGCAGACTACGAAAAACGCAAGCTTTGGATGAACACCATCATGGCTTGGTTTGCCAAGTATCTTCAGGACTCACCAGAGTGGTGGGATGCGTTGTATGAGAATTGAGAATTGAGAATTGAGAATTGAGGTTTAGAGTTTAGGGTTTAGAGTTTAGTTTGGTTTATTGGGTATAATTTGGAGATATTTTAGGGATAAATCTATGAGAAAACATATTTTGATTCTGATCCTGCTACTGCCTATGTTGATGGTGGCTGAGAATCCGAAGCGTGAGTTTCGCGGGGCTTGGATGCACATCATTGGGCAGACGCAGTATCAGAACCTACAGCAAAAGGGTTCCGACAAACTCAAGGAGTACATTGCAGACCAGATTGACAAACTTCACAGCGCCGGGTGCAATGCAATTATATTCCAAGTGCGTCCTACCGCTGATGCTGCGTATATCAGTGATATCGAGCCATGGTCGAGCTGGATAACCGGGAAGCGGGGCAAAGCCCCCGACCCTCTATGGGATCCTTTACAGTTTGCAATTGAAGAGGCTCATAAGAGCGGTATGGAACTCCATGCATGGCTCAATCCGTATAGGGTAACGTACTCAGCGAGTGAAGTTCTTCCTGCCGACCACATTTCAAAGAAATATCCCGAACGATTCTTCAAGTATGACAACAAGATTTTCTTTGACCCGGCATATCAGGAAAACAGGGATTATATCTGCGAGATAGTCAGGGATATCACCGAAAGATATGATATAGATGCCATACACATAGACGATTATTTCTATCCCTATCCAGTTGCGGGCAAGGAGATTCCGGATGCTGCATCATACAAGAAATTTGGCAACGGTATGAACTTGGCAGACTGGAGACGCCACAATGTGGATTTGCTCATAGAGCAGATGAACAAAACAATCAAGGAGACAAAACCCTGGGTTCGCTTCGGGGTAAGTCCCTTTGGCATCTGGCGCAATAAAAAGACCGATCCTCGCGGTTCGGATTCCAATGGCCTGCAAAACTATGATGGACTCTACGCTGACGTGTTGCTTTGGGCAAGAAATGGATGGGTGGATTATCTTGCTCCCCAACTATATTGGGAACTTGACCTGAAGGCGGCTCCGAGCAGACATCTTGCACATTGGTGGAATGACAACTCCGAGGGTGTGGATATCTACATCGGTCAGGATGTCAGACGCACCATGAACAGTGCCGACCCCAAGGCCGGGGATACCAATGAACTTGCCACCAAGGTGAAACTTTCGCGAGAACTTCCCAACATCAAGGGTAATGTGTGGTGGCATGGCTATTGGGTTACGGAAAATATGAAAGGAGTAGCTGACTCGTTGGCATACGTGCATCAGAATACTGTAGCACTTCCTCCGGCATACAGTAATGGTGAAGAACGTCCGAAACCTGTCAAGAATCTGAAGATGAAGAAGAAGGATGGAAAGATTTATCTTGAATGGGAAGCGGAGAAGATAAAGAATTTGGCTACAGACCCAATACGTTTTGTGGTGTATTCTTTCATTGAAGGTGAGGATGTAGATCTCGACAATGTGGAGGCGATAATGATTCTGACTCCAAATAAGGAATATATGGTGTCGGAGGATGATGACCCCGAACCATTGCGTGGATTAAGGTTTGCAGTGACGGCGTTGGACCGCAATAATCGTGAGTCGGAGGCGAGGATGTTATGAAAGAGTTTTTGGAAGAACAGGCCGCGCTTATAAATCGGCCGGAATTTATAGGGGAAGACCCGGTGCAGTTTCCGCGTAGATTCGAGAAACTGCAGGACATAGAGATAGTGTCTTTCCTTGCCTCCATGATAGCTTGGGGTAAGAGAACCATGATTTGCAGGAATGCGGAGAAGATTCTTACTCTGATGGATCATGACCCGTATTATTATGTTATGGATGAGGGTTATCTCGACCTAAATCCGGAAATGAACATCCACCGCACATTCTTTGCCAGGGATTTCCGTCATTTCCTTGCCGGACTTCGCGAAATATACCGCAGGTATGGAAGCATTGATGCCTTTAGTAAGTCGATAGATTCGGCTGCAGATCCTGCCCCGGCGTGGAAATTGGTGGAGGAGATGCAGAAGATAATCACTGATGCCAATGGGGGAGTGGTATCTAAGCGGGGACTCCCCAATAATTTGAAAACCACTGCACTAAAGCGTGTAAATATGGCTTTGAGGTGGCTTGTGAGGGATGATGGCATTGTGGATATGGGGGTTTGGAAGTCGATACCAAAGTCGAAACTTTATATCCCATTGGATGTACATGTGGGCAATACGGCCCGTGATTTGGGTTTGCTCACTCGCAAGCAGGATGACCGCAAAGCCGTAGAGGAACTGACGGCAAAACTCCGCCAGTATCGCCCCGACGACCCCTCTTACTATGACTACGCCCTCTTCGGCATAGGCGTCACCGGTGCCTCCACAGCAAAGGGCAAAGAATAAAGAATCTCTTTAGCTATACCAACCCCGCAAATTAAAAACTGAGTCCACTCCAAAAAGGGGTGTAAAATTAAACATTGGTTAAAATAGGAG
>CAYMBR010000073.1:0-10622 GCA_964388725.1 uncultured Sangeribacter sp.
ACTCTTGAGAGAGGTCAGCGGAGCCAGGGTTCGGGGTTTTGCTTCTCGCGACCCTTCCAGAGTTCGAAATGCAGGGAACCGCGGCGAGAGTCGTCGGGGTCGGCGGCGGCTGTGCCGATTTTGCTGCCGGAACTTAGCTGCGAACCCACCGATACCTGAGCAGATGCCAGATTGCCGTATACAGTGTAGTAGTCGCCATGGCTGACGATGACCACAGTGCCATAGCCCTGCACCTTATAAACGCCGGTGACCTTACCGGGTGCGACGGCCTTGACGGGAGAGCCCTTGGCGACTTCCGCGTCGATGCCGGGGTTGTCGTAGACCACATCGGGGAGTTCGGGCATGGAGTGTCGGCCAAAGCGGTTGGTGATACGCCACTCCCCGTCGACGGGGAGTGGCAATTTGCCGCGCAACGCGGCAAAATTGGCGGCATTAACAACAGCGGAATTGTCAACAGCCTTTGATTTTGTGGTCTCCTGTTTCGGGGTTTCCTGTTTCGGAGACTCCTGTTTTGCGGACTTGTCTTTATTCTTCTTGTTGCGGGAGGTTTTCTCCTTTTTCTCTTTTTCTTTCTTTTTGTTTTTGTCTTTGGCGGCAGCCTCTTTCATCTTTTGCTCTTCGGCAGCTTTTTCGCGAGCGATACGTTCGGCCTCAGCTTTCTCGCGGGCCTCGCGTTCGGCTTTCTCGCGGGCAGCCTTTTCGCGGGCAGCACGTTCGGCTTCCGCCTTTGCCTGTTCCTGCGCGATGAGATTGGCGATGCTCTCTTTCAGCTGGTTGGCCTCGGCCTGCTTTTGGTTGAGATGCTTTTGCAGAGACGCGCCGTTTTGGCGCAGCCCCTCCACGAGTTGTTGCTGGCGAGAGTGTTTCGACTCGAGATCCCTTTGAATGACAGAGAGTTGGGCGAGGGATGCGGCATGTGCCTCGCGAGTCTGGGCGAGTTGGGTTTTCTCATCGCCGAGTTGGGCAATCAGGCTATTGATTTCCTGAGTCTGGGTTTCCTTCCACTTGGAAAACTGCCTGAGGTATCTGACGCGGCGCAACGCCTGGTTGAAATCTTTGGAAGAAAAGATGAAGGCGAGCATAGACTGATTTTTGCTGTTGAGCCGCATTTTCTTCACGGCCTTCAGATACTCGTCGCGCATACGCTGGAGTTCTGCCTCATTTTTTGCGATGTTTGCGTTGAGGGAGTTGATTTGTGTCTGTAGGGAAGACACCTTATTATTAAGGGCCGCCACTTTGGCGCGGCCGGAGGCGATTTCGGAAGAAAGCTGGTTAAGGTCGGCGAGGCTTTCCTTGATTTGCTGGTCGTTGAGTCGGATTTTCTCCTTGGTCTGGCTTATTTCCCGCTGGGCGGCCTCCTGCAAACGCTTCGCCTCGGCGGAAGTTTTGGGTCCGGAGGAAGTCTTTCGCCGTGTGTTGGCCGACAAAGGTTCAAATCCAGCCGCGCACATTACGGTGGAAATCAGGAAAAGAGCAATCAGGCGAGTGGAAAAAAGCCGGCGTGAAGTCATGCGGAAAAGTCGTTATGGATTGTGAAAAGAGGTCAGAATTTCAAGACGCCCTTGAGGTCGGTGCAGGAATAGCGGGATCCGGCATCGGTGAAGTCGAGTGGTGTGGGAAAATAGTCGGGATATGACAGTTGGAGAGTGCCTTGGAGGGACTTTCCATTGATATAAGCGGCCATTGCGAGGCTCCACCCTTCGATTCCGAATAGATAATTGAAATCAAGGATCATATTGTTGGAAGCGATGAGCAGGATGAAATCGTGGAGTTTTTGGTCGGTGGGGTCGATCAGAAAGCAATAGCCGATGCCCGGCAACTGCAAATCGTCGGAAGGGGCGAGGAAAATCAGGTCTTCCTCATAACTCCATTCGCTTTTTGCTGCGAGATCCGCGGTGAGGCGTCCATGTCCGGGGTATGCGATTTCGCCGAGCAAGAGATCCTGGAAATCCGACAACATGTCGGGATATTGGCTGGAGAAAGGCTTAAGATTGACCGAGGTGTATTTCTTCGTGTGTTTGTTGATGAAAGTAAGGGAGTCATTATTCATCTCAATCCTTGCGACCTCGCCGAATATGGAGGCGCGGGCAGAGAGGATTATCGACTCGTTGCGCTTCATATAGATCTTTACGGTGGGTTTGACGGGAAGCCCTTCGAAGATAAGCTTCCCCTGCATGGAAAGGTCAGACCATGGTTTGGAATATCGGCTGATTATGCCACCGGCGGCGGCCAAAATCTCATCGTCGGAAAGAAGAACCTGCGCCACTTCCACGGTGTCGGGGACCATGAGGATATCATCGTCGATGAAATCTTCAGTGGCTATGGAGTCGGCAATGACCTCATCGATGGATGAAGCCGGAAGCTGCGCCGAGGCGAAGAGAGGAGCAAGAACAATGGATGCTATAAGTGAGAGATGCGATTTCATTCTATCAATTTTTTCGTTCTGATTTTTTCTGGGAGGTTTTTGTTGTCGCAACCGTTGGCCTTGGCCTTTTCCCAGTTTTCAAGGGCCTTGTCTTTGAGTCCCATTTTGTATTGAATGTCGCCGAGGTGGTCCCAGTATTCACCTTCCGACTCGCTGGTGTCCTCAAGTTTTTCGACAGCCTTTTCCTGAATCGAGAGGGCTTCGGCATATTCCCCCTTTAGGTATAGGATATAGGCGAGGGTGTCGAGGTAGGTGGGGTTTTCCGGCTGTTCCTCAACTGTCTTGCGGCTATATTCCTCGGCTTTGTCGAGGTCCCGGCTTTCGAGGGCAAGGAAATAGGCGTAGTTGTTGATCGACATGAGGTTTGAGGGGTCAAGGGCGATGCAAATTTCATAAATTCGGATAGCCTCCGGATAGTCTTTTATCTTGGAATAGCAGTCGCCGGTGAGACCGTAGATACTTGCGAGTTTCATTAGGGATTCATAGTCGAGGTTTGCGGCTTTTTCGAGGACAGTGTTGACGCTGTCGGAGAGCAATGCGCCGGGGAGCAGCGAGTCGAGTTGAGTTTGGAGAATGTTCATGGCCTTGTCGTATTCGCCATCCATAAGAGCGGCGGCGCTATAAACGGTGAACAGGGCTTCCGGGGTGTCTTTGCCAAGTTTTTCGATAGCCTTTTCGGCGGTGGCTATCGCCTGGGGATATTTCTCGTCGATATGGTAGAAAGTCGTGAGTCGCAACCAATAGTTGGGGTTGTCGGGGTCGAGGTCGGTGGCATATGCCATGAGTTCTTCGGCGCGGGGCATATTGTTGATGGCGGAGAAATACTGAGCTCCGAGGTCGAGCACCATGGGTTCGTGGGGGTATTGGGCGAGGAGTCCGTCGAAGAGTCGGGTGCCGCGGCTTGTGTCGGCAGAGTCGGTGAGTATGTTGTGCATATATCGCGACATCATCTCGAGTTTTTCATCGAGCATGATGTTGTCGCTGAGGAGGGCCTCTCGGCTTTTGAGGTCGTAGGCGGCGGAGTCACCCTCTTGGAGGTAGAAATTTGCGAGGATGAGTTTTGTTCTGCCGTCGTCGGGGGCGAGGGTCTCCGCCTTCTTATAGACAGCGAGTGCCGAGTCGGGCATCTCGATGGCTTCAAAGACGTTGCCTTTGATGAGCAGATATTCAGGATTTACGGGGTTTTCCTCCACGAGTCGTTGGTTTTCGGAGATGAGTCCAAGGGTGTCGCCCTTGCTGAGCATGAAGGCGAATTTGCGGAGAGTGATTTCGGGGTCGTTGCCCTCTATTCGTTCATATCGGTTGAGGGCGTTGATGGCCTTTTCGTAGTCTTGCTTCACGCTGTAGTATTGCATGAGTTGTAGGAGGGTCCCGGTAAGGTCGGGGGCGAGGGAGTCGGTGCGTTCGGCCACGCGGATAGCCTCGTCGATGTCACCGCTACGGGCTGCGAGGTAGGAATAGTTCATTGCTTCTGTAAACTCTTCCGGGTATTGCTCGACGAAGGGACGCATCATGGCGATGCTGCGTTGCACTTCAGACTGCGACTGCAGGGTGTCGTTGCGCATCGACATCCGGATGAGAGCGTAGTTGTAGGCAGCCTCGGTATATTCGGGGTCGGTTTCGGCGGCTTTCTTTATCAGTTCGTAGGCTTCCGGGGTTCTTCCTTCGGCAAGGGCGACGCTGCCTTCTATATAGTAGTATCTTGCTTTGACATGGCGCGAGTCGGCGGATTTGTCTTGGCGTGAAGCCGCAAAACCTACGGATGCAAATATGGATGCCAATGCAGCGATGCAGAGTATGCTATGGAGTTTTTTATGCATAATTTATAATGGGATCTTATAGCCCTATTATATTTTTAACGATGCCAATAGCCAAAATGTTTAGCAGCATCCTCCTTTTAATGAGGATAAGGGGCAATGGTAGAGGGGAGGTGGTAATTTTGCAGGTAAAAAAAGCAAGATTATGGAAATAATGGATATGGTAACACTCGTCGGCACCGCCGGAGGCATTCAGGGGGTGATCGAGACCATCAAATGGTGGGGTTCGCGCAAACTGACACGCCGGAAGGATGAGGCTGATGTCTCGTCGCTGGAGAATGAAAACGGAAGAAAACAGATAGATTGGCTTGAGAAGCGGCTTGCCGAGCGGGATGCAAAAATAGATTCAATCTATGCGGAATTGCGCAAGGAGCAGGAGCTGCGTCTTCAGGAGCTCAACGGGCGGCATGAGGTGGAGTTGAAACTCACGGATGCAGAGGCGCGGAAATGCTGCGTGCGCGGTTGCTCAAGCCGCATACCGCCGAGTGAGTATTGAATTGAGAATTGAGAATTGAGAGTTCTCAAGGGTAATCAGGTGTAAACAAGAGTACTCAGGAATATTCAGGAGTAAACAAGAGTACTCAGGAATACTCAGGAGTAAACAGGAATAATCAAAATATATATGAAAAAGATTTATTTGATGGTGGTGGTCGGCGCGATGTTGCAGGCCGGGTGTCACAGCCGCAAGGCGGCAATGGAATATGAGGAAGTGAAAGATTCGCTTCAGCAAAATGCACGGCAAACGATGGTTTCGGAAGAAATCTTTTCCGGGATATACCTAAATAATATGGAGACTGCGAAGGGTAGGATTGACTTTTCCGACAGCATTGGAAAAATACAGATTCTTCCCGATGGCTCGGTGCATATGGCCGGGGTGAAATCAGTAAAAGGCAGAGGGTTGGCAGTAGCATCTGCCTCAAAAGACCTATATGCGAAAAGCGACAGCAGCTTGGTGGAAAGTGAGGTCAGGATGGGGCTGGCGACCATGGAGCAAAAGGTTGAGCCGGCAAAGAGTGAGAATCACGGCAAGTTGTTTTTTGCAGCGGTTGCAATGGCAGCGGCTGCGGTAATAATGTTGATGGTATGGCGAAAGTCGAAGGGTTGATTCCGTTTCTGATTTATTTCGAGACCGGAGTGAAAGATGTAAATGCCGACTGCAAATTGCTCTTTGAGAAGGCCAAGGGCAAAGGAATTGTCGATGATCCTGACGACAAAGGTGGAGCGACCCTTGTCGGAGTTACTTTGGCGACCTATAAGGAATATTGCAAAAGGGAGATTAGGGCTGGCAGACAGTCGAAACTGACTGATCCATCCAAAGACCCTGAGAGGATGACGGCCGGGAATCTGCTAAATCTGTCATACGAGGCATGGATGGATATTTTGAAGTCGATGTTTTGGGACCGGTGGCAGGCGGATCTCATACAGTCGCAGTCAGTGGCCGAGATGTTGGTAGATTGGGTCTGGACAAGTGGAAAGTATGGCATCACGATCCCGCAGCGGAAACTCGGTGTGACTGTAGATGGCATTGTAGGTCCAAAGACTCTTGCTGCAGTGAATGCCGCAGATCCGGAACTGCTGTTTGCCCAAATGAAAGCTGCGCGGATAGACTATATCGAGAGTATCTGCCGGAGTCGTCCGGCCAATCTCAAATTCCGCAATGGTTGGCTCCGCCGCATCAATTCCATTTCGTATAAATAAAGGTGTCGAAGACACCATATAAAAAAGTCACCGCCGGAAACTAAAGAAATTTCCGGCGGGTTGTTTTTAAGTAATAGATATTCAATGAATTCTTATGCGTTTTTCATAGAGGTTGTTTCTTTTTGCAAAAATAATGCAATAATTATGCAATAAACGCTATTCCCGGTAAAGATGTCTCACCGGATTGTCGCGGGCGATTGAAAGGGTGTTGAGTGCCGCCACTGTCATGATTATAATCAGCAGAAGAACTACAAACAGTATGTTGAGTCCGGGCGAAAGGCTCGTCTGCTCGGCAAACTGCGAAATCCATTTCTTTCCGACGGGTATCGCCACTATCCCTCCGAGGATTGTGGCAGGCAATGCAATCTTGAGAATGTCGCTGATGAAGAGTTTCACAATCTGACGTGCCGAATAGCCCGATACCTTTCGGATTGCCACCTCCTTGGCCCGCATCTCCACCTCATCTGCGGTGTATCCTATCAGGCCAATCAGGGCAATCACAAGTATTGAAATGCCAATGACCATCACTGCCACACCGAATTGTTTCACCGGTTTTGTCAGTGTCATCACCTTTTCCCGATAAGGCATGATATAAGCCTCTTTGTCGGGTACAACACGGTTGAACACCTCCTGTGCCTCACGCATATTTTCCGGATTCAATTCGTTGAAGCGGATGTAGAGATTGTCTCTTATGCTCTTCGATGGAAACATGACGGCGGCCCGGGGGTCGGCATTGTCATTTTCAAATCCACCTCTCTTCATGTTGCCTATGACTCCGCAGACCACATAATCGTAGCTGTAGTCATCGCCTTGCGAGTGAACATGCTCGGAAATGTTGAAATGGGTACCAACGATATTCCCTTTCTCGACAGGGGCACCGGCTTTCTTCAGCACATCATAGAAACTTTCCTCCACAATCACCTGATTGTTGGTGGAATCCACTTCCTCATCAAATGTGGTGCCTTCGATAAGTTTCATACCCATCGCGTCGATGATGTCGCGGTTGGCGTAATAGAAATCGGCGATATTGACCTGTTTCTCCACATCATCAATCCAGACATTGTTGCCGGAACCGGCATAAATGAAATTATGGTCGGCAGACGAAACGCTTTCCACGCAACTTAGTTTTTTGAGCTCATTGACAAGGGTTGTTCTTGTGGATTGGGGTATATTGCTGAGATGAATCCGCCCAACGTTTTCAAACTCGAAACCCATGTCGATGTTCGACACATGAGAATACTGTCGGCCTACAAGGGCAAGCATACACAGCAAGAGAGAGGCTGCAAAAAACTGCACCGACAGCAATATCAGTTTCCACCACTTGCGGTTGTGAAGTTTCACCAAAAAACTGTGGGCCACCGGAGTGCGGCAATAGATCCAGGCCGGAATAGCTCCGGTGATTAGAAGCAATGCCACGCATACGACTCCTTCCACTATCCATACCTTACCGGTGGTGAGCAATTGTGCCGGTGTATAGCCAAGCAATTCCTGGCAAGTTTCCGAGAAACAGAATGCAAGCAGTATCGCCAACCCCAAGGAGAGAAGCAGATAGAAGATGCTTTCCCCCATCACGCGTCCGAAAATCTTTGCATCCGATGTGCCGTAGCATTTGCGTATTGCCATCTCCTTGCTCCGTTTGCCGGTCTGTCCGATGGTGATGAGCAGAAAGTTGAGACCGGCACACATAAGCATGACCACAGCCAAAAGACTCAAAATCCAGTTCATTGTCTTCACCGATGAATCCGACATGTGATACTCTGTCAGTGGCGAAGCACTGATATTATAGTTTGAATAATCAAGTGTTTCTGCATCAACGTTGTCTCGGAGCATCTGTGTCACATACGGTTGCAGTTCTTTGGGATCAGTATTCGGGGCAAGTCGCACGATACTTGAATACATGTCGTTGCCTAACCAGTTGTCGCGTCCGTCAAATCCCCAGAATATACCAATGGATGAGAGGCTAAGGTAGATAGCATTCGGGATTGTGGAGTTAAGTGGATAATCCTTGTAAATGCCGTTGATGATTATTTTCCGGTTGGGGGCAAAGTTGGGCAACATTATAGTCTTCCCAAGCACATCACCTCCCATTTTCTTGGCCAGGGACTCAGGTATCATCACTGATGACTGCACTTCCAAGGCCTCATGCGGATTGCCAGCGATGATTTCGGTTGGAAGTAGGTCGAAGAAACAGCTGTCGGCCATCAGAATCTGATTCTGCTTAAATATATTGCCATCTTCAAGCTGAATGTCGGGGTAGTCGTAAAAGAGATAACAATATCTTGTAGCCGCCTCTACGAGAGGGGAATATCGTTTCAGTGCAGGGGCTATGGCACCCGCAGTATGTGGATATTCACGGTATTCTCCGTTCATCTCCACGCTCTCATTGAGCCTGTAGATTCTATTGCTGTCAGGGAAGAAGGTGTCGTAGGTTTCCTCGAAATATACCTTTGCCACAAGCAGGAAACCGATGGCAAGGCCGAGGGTCAGGCAGACAATCTTTATGATGTTGCGCCTGAGGTCGGAAGTGAAAAATCGCATCATGGCTCTACATTTTGTCGTTAAGGTTTTCCACAATTTGTCCGTCAAACAGGTTGATGATATAGTCGGCATATCCTGCATCTTTCAGCGAGTGGGTCACCATGATGATGGTGCTTCCCTCGCGATGTAGTTCCGCCAAGAGTTCCATCACCTCCGCTCCCACCTTTGAATCAAGGTTTCCGGTCGGTTCGTCGGCAAGGATAAGTCCGGGACGCGACACGATTGCGCGAGCAATCGCCACTCTCTGCTGTTGACCTCCCGACAGTTGGGAGGGATAATGGCGGCTTCGGTGACTGATTTCCATCCTCCTCATCGCCTCCTCCACCCGCTTGTTTTTCTCATCTCTCGAAAGGGGCAGGTTATGGAGCGGGAGCATGATGTTGTCGCGAACGTTCATCTCTTCTATGAGGTTGAACGACTGGAATATAAAACCGATTCTCCCCTTGCGGAAGTCAGTGCGTTGGCTCTCCCTAAGGTGTCCCACCTCCGTTTCATCAAGGAAATATTCTCCCGATGTCGGATTGTCGAGAAGTCCAAGGATGTTGAGGAGCGTGGATTTCCCACATCCGGAGGGTCCCATGATGGCTACAAACTCACCATCTTTTATGCCAAACGACACATTGTTGAGTGCCTGGGTCTGCACGTTTTCAGTGCGGAAGACCTTGCTGATATTCTTAAGATTGATATTCATAATTTTTTTTTGTTTTTTCAGGATGTCATTTTGTCAATATTTCAAATTGTCAATATTTCAAATTGTCAAGATGTCAATTTAAAAATTTATTTTATCCACATCGCCATAGCTGGAGTAGGAGCTGATGATTATTTTTTCGCCGGGGTCGAGCCCCTCAAGAATCTCGTAGTATTTAGGATTCTGCCGACCTGTCTTTATGTCGCGCTTCCGGGCGGTCTTCCCGTCGGCATCCAGCACATACACCCATTTGCCACCGGTATTCTGAAAAAAACTCCCTCTTGGCACAAGGAGAGCCTCAGTGGATTCTCCCAATTTCAGATCCACTGGAAAACTCTGTCCTACCCGAATATTTGCCGGCAATTCACCATCAATGACAAGATCTGCTTTGAACCGGCCGTTGGCAACCTCCGGATAAACCTTCTTTAGCAGGAGGTCGAAGTCCTTGCCATTTTTGGAGGCTTTAGCCGTTAGTCCGGGAGCGACACGGTCGATGTAATGCTCATCGATGCTGACAGTCAGTTTGTAGTTGTCAAGAATATTGATTTGCCCCACCTGTTGCCCAGCCGGGATGTTTTGACCCAATTCGGCGTTAAGGCTACCCAACTGTCCGCTGTGGGAGGCGCGTATGTTGAGATTGTCGGCGCGTTGTCGCACGAGCATGAAGTTTTCCTGCATATTGTGAAGACTTTCGCGCATCATCGCTATCTGCACCTCCCGATAGATGGAATCCTGACGCTGGCGGTTTTCGAGCAACTTCAGATTCTCGCGTGCAAGTTCGTAATCCTCCTTCGCTTTCAGATATTCCTCGCGCGACGTGAGCCGTTCCTTGTAGAGTTCCGATTGCTGGTCGCAGAGGCGTCGCTTTTGGTTGAGTGTGGTCTTGGCGGAAAGGATGTCCTGGCGTATTTGGAGCCGTTCCTTCTCCATTGCAAGTTCCGTGTCTCGAAGCATATTCTGTTTTTCAGCCAATTGCGATTCGCTGTCGAGAATCTGTTGGCGTAGGTTGGGATTGTTGAGAGTAAGTATGAGGTCTCCCTCATTGACGAAAGCGCCCTCTTCTACCCATTTTTTCTCCACGATGCCGCTTTCGAGGGCCGACACCTGCACAATGGTGCCGGTCTCCACGCGGCCGGTAAGTCGCACGAAATCGTCGAAATTGCCACTCCGCACCTCACCGATCAGTATGCCGTTTTTGTCGGCATGGTAGGTGGTTTTGCCGGAGGAGACAATGGCCCAGACAATGGCTGCAATGAGAATTGCACTTGCGGCTGCCATCCAAGCATATTTCCTTAATTTGGGATATTTCCTTTTGATCTCGGTATCCATAAATTTTCAATTTTCAATTTTCATTTTTCAATTTTCAATTTTCAATTTTCAATTTTCAATTTTCAATTTTCAATTACTCAAGTTTCGGTTTTAAAAACATTCACTTAATGGATGGCTAAAATTTGAC
>CAYMBR010000074.1:0-10497 GCA_964388725.1 uncultured Sangeribacter sp.
CTGAAGAGCCGAAGTCCACTGGATTTCGGCTCTTTTCGTTTTCGTTGTTTTCATCGTTTTCGTCGTTTTCGTCGTTTTCGTTGTTGTCAGCGTTGTCAGCGGTTTCGTCGTTGTCGTGGGTTAAAAATCTTCACGAATTTTAACTTATTATGTCAACTTTTTTTTGTAATTTTGCCACGTATTATGCGACGTTTTTTCCTTATAGCAATAGCTCTGTCGGTAATGGCCTATATCGTGGCTACTCCCGCAATGCTTCCTCCTGCAATGACCGACGCAGACTCCGCTTCAACTCAAGAGGTTGCGGATTCAGGCTTTGTGTCTCAAATCGTCGCTACCAATCTCAGCAGTCAAGACACCCTGATTGGCATTAAACCTGCTGGCAAGCTTTACATTGATTCGATTCATTCCCCTACTGATTCGATATCGCTTCCATCTATTTCTCCTGTCAACGACATTGACACTCTGGTGGTTGCCGATTCGTCGGAAGAGAGTGATTCTACTTTAAACGGTGATTCAATCCCGGCAGAAACTATATCTGCAGATACAATTGCCGGCGACCGGAGAAAAATCTCCAGAATTGACAAGGAGAAAGTGGATCTCGACAATGCGGTTGCATTCTCTGCCAAGGATTCCATGGTCATGATAGGCAATAACCTTGCTTACCTTTTCGGAGACGGAAAGGTGGATTATGGCAAATACAAACTTAGTGCAGAACAAATCAGAATGGTAATGGATTCCACCACTGTATATGCTGTCGGGCGTCAAGACACAACAGGTGAAATCATTGGCAAGCCCATTTTTCAGGACGGGGGAGAGCAGTATGAGTCCAAAAGCATGTCGTTTAATTTCAAAAACCAGCGAGGCTTTATCACTGACGTTATTACCGAACAGGGTGAAGGCTATATAGTAGGCGGACGTGCAAAAAAAATGGAAGACGGCAGTTTCTTTGCTGAAGATGCCATTTATACGACATGCGACGAGCACGATCATCCTCACTTCTACATAAAGTTGACCAAAGGGAAGATGAGACCCGGCAAAGACGCCATCTCCGGCCCGGCATATATGGTTGTCGCTGATGTCCCGCTTCCTATAGCACTTCCCTTTGGATATTTCCCTTTCAGCAAAGAGTATTCTTCAGGTATCATTTTCCCAAGCTTCGGCGATGACTACAACCGAGGATTTTATGCCCGAAACGGCGGTTATTATTTCGCTTTCAGTGATTATGTAGATTTGGCACTGACAGGGGAGATCTATACAAAAGGATCATGGGGAATAACAGGAAGATCCTCCTATAAGAAACGATATAAATTCAGCGGCTCTTTCAATATTTCTTACATTAGCACAGTTTATGGCGACAAGGGGTTGGCCGATTATTCAAAGCAAAACAATTTTCAATTGGTCTGGAGTCACTCCATGGACCAGAAGGCCAATCCTAACCTGAGTTTCTCCGCTTCTGTCAATTTCTCCACTTCGGGTTATACGCGCAACGACCTGAATTCCTACTATAGCAGCTCGTTTACTGAAAACACTAAATCAAGTACAGTCAATCTCACCTATAAGTTCCCAGGGACTAAATGGTCCGCCAGTGCCTCGATGAACATAACGCAGCGCACCCAGGATGAGACCCTTGCGGTGTCTTTCCCTAATCTTAATGTGACGATGAGCCAGACAGCCCCTTTCAAAAGGAAGAAGGCAGTAGGGTCTGAAAAATGGTATGAAAAGATAAAAATGAGCTATAGCGGCCAGCTTCAGAACTCCCTCACCGCCACTCAAAGTGAGTTCTTTCATAAGAGCCTACTGAAGGATTGGCGAAATGGAATGCGACATTCAATTCCCATTTCCGCC
Source organism: uncultured Sangeribacter sp. (assembly GCA_964388725.1). Lineage (GTDB taxonomy): Bacteria > Bacteroidota > Bacteroidia > Bacteroidales > Muribaculaceae > Lepagella. The sequence goes on from CAYMBR010000074.1 coordinate 1,846, forward strand.
ACTTTCAGCGTCTTGAAATACGTAAATGTGTCTCCTTCGATTTCCATGAACGACAGAATGTACACTTCAAAAATCAAGCGTGAGTGGGATCCAAACAGATCAGCCGAAATAGCCGACACGTGCTATGGCTTCTACAATCTTTTTGACTTCTCAGCATCGCTTTCAGCCGACACAAAACTTTACGGATTCTTCAAACCCATGAAATTTCTCGGAGACAAGGTGCAGATGATACGCCATGTCCTGACTCCAAGTCTGTCGTTTAGTTATTCCCCTGACTTTTCAAACCCATTCTGGGGAGTTTATGGCCAGTATTCGTACCTTGACAACAATGGCATGAACGTGACAAAAAAATACAATTATTTCTCTCACGGTGCTCTTGGAAGCCCTGGCAGCGGAAGGTCGAGCTCAGTCTCTCTAAGCCTTTCCAACAACCTTGAGATGAAAGTCAAAAGCGACCAGGATTCCACGGGAGTCAAGAAGATATCCCTCATTGAAAACCTTTCTCTGAGCCAGAGCTACAACTTTGCTGCCGACTCGATGAACTGGAGCAACCTTAACACATCTATTCTTCTTCGGCTCACGAAGAGTTTCAACCTGAATCTCAGCGCAACCTGGGATCCTTATACCTATGCACTCAACTCAAGCGGAAACCCCGTCAGAGTAAACAAAACAAGACTTCAGGCCCACAAGGGTTTGGTGAAACTGACTTCTACCGGCACTTCGTTCAGCTATACGATCAACAACAGCACTTTCAAGAAAAAAAACAAAGACGACAACAAGCGCAATAAGAAAGAGGGTGACGACTACGACGACTACGACGATGATGACTTCGATTCCGGCACACTTGCCTCCAATTCGAGGGGGAAAAACAATCAGCCGCCGGAGGAAAAGAAAAATGATGCCGATGGTTATACCCCCTGGGAGTGTCCTTGGAGCATTTCCATCAACTATTCCATTAATTATGGGTTGGGTGATTTCAATTATAATAAAATGGACTATAACGGCAAATTCACACAAAACCTGTCGCTCTCAGGCAATATAAGGCCGACGAAAAACTGGAATGTCTCCGCATCGTGCAGCTATGACTTTCAGGCAAAGAAAATTGCCTACATGAATTTGAATATTTCAAGAGACATGCATTGCTTCACTATGTCGTGCGCAATTATCCCGGTAGGAGTGTATAAAAGTTTCAATTTCAATGTGGCCGTCAAGTCTTCTCTCCTCTCAGATCTCAAATACGACAAACAATCTACACGCCTAAATGGCATTAATTGGTAATTTTATTTGGATATTTTCAAAAAAAATTGTAATTTTGTAAAGATTTATCGTTAAATGGCTCGTGAGTTAAACCAGATTATCGCCGAATTGCGCCAGAAGATGGAGTTGATGGCTTCACAAAGAGACATCGCTCGTCAGGAATGCGCCGCGTTGGCAAATAGGGTAGAGGCACTTGAAGACAGATTAGAGCAATGCCAAAATGATTTGAGGAGTGCTCGCATGGAAGTTGATTTCCTGACCGTCTCGCACCATGCCGAAACGCCCGACAACTTGATTTCTGCTCGAAGGCGCGTTCAGCGATTGATCTCAAAAATAGACAAGTGCGTCGCTTTGATAAAGGAAGACGCCGATATCAACTGATGAATTCCGACGAAATAATAATGGAAGTCAATATAGCCGGAGAGAGGTTTTCTCTTTCCGTGCCGTTCTCAAGGCAAGAGGCCGTGAGACATACCGAAGCTGAAATATCTTCGCTTTTTCGCAAATTTGGAGAGACATTCCCCAAAAAATCACCAAAGGAAATTCTCGCTATGGTGGCTTATAGGTTTGCTTCTTCCTATTTCGATCTTGTTGAAGCACGCGAAAAAGATAAGAAGGACGCTTTGGAACTCCTCGATATGGCTGCGCGGCTATCGGATGAAAATGCCGAAGAGATAGACGTGCATCCGGAGGATGATTTTCAGCTATTTTGAGTTCACTCTTCGTTTTTTTTGTCATTGATTGAAGTTCTTCCCTTCCCGCTCACTTGCCGGAAGGTTTTCTCGCATGTGATGATATTGTCCGGAATAATCTTTCGACATTGCGGGATATTCTCAACTTGGCGCATTGACCAAGAGACAATAATAATTAAAGAACTTAAATACAACATATAATGACAACATTTTGGATTATAATTTGTGTAGTGGCGGCAATTGCGGGATATGCAATTGCAATGGCTGTGAGCAAAAACAATGTGCGCAGCAGAGCCAACACTATATTGGAAGATGCCAGCAAGGAAGCCGAGGTCATCAAGGAGAAAAAGATTATAGAGGCTAAGGAACAGGAAGTCAAAATTCTTTCAGAAGCTGAAAAAACGGCAAACGCAAAATTGCAGAAAGCCCAGGCCAATGAGGCAAGGGCCAAGCAGCGAGAGCTTCAGCTGAACCAGCAACAGTCGGAACTGTCGCGAAGGAAAAAAGAACTTGATGCTCAAAAACAAAGTCTTGACACTCGGATCATGAATGCCGAAAATCTGGAGCGTACGATTGAGGTGCGTCAGAATGAAGTAGAGCACATGTATCGTCAGGCGCAGGAACAACTTGAACACATCTCCGGTCTGTCGGCCGACGAGGCCCGCGAACGCCTCATCGAAAGCCTTAAGGATGAGGCCCGCACTGCCGCGCAGGGGTATATCAACGACATCATGGATGAGGCAAAATTGACAGCAAACAAAGAGGCAAAGAAAATTGTCATCCAGTCAATTCAGCGAGTTGCCACAGAGGCGGCAGTCGAAAACGCAGTGACTGTTTTCCATATTGAAAACGATGAAATAAAGGGCAGAATCATCGGACGTGAAGGGCGTAATATCCGCGCTCTTGAAGCCGCTACCGGAATTGAGATAATAGTCGACGACACCCCTGAGGCAATTGTGCTTTCCGGGTTCGACCCGGTTCGCCGCGAGATAGCACGCCTTGCGCTTCATCAGCTTGTGCTCGACGGCCGTATCCATCCTGCACGTATCGAGGAAGTCGTAGCAAAGGTGCGAAAACAGATTGAAGAGGAAATCAACGAGACTGGCAAGAGAACCTGTATCGACCTTGGCATACATGGTCTTCATCCGGAACTCATTCGTATGGTAGGAAAGATGAAATATCGCTCTTCCTACGGTCAGAATCTTCTCCAGCATGCAAGGGAAACTGCCAATCTATGTGCCATCATGGCGGCAGAATTGGGCCTTAATCCCAAAAAGGCCCGTCGCGCCGGCCTGCTCCATGACATCGGAAAGGTGCCGGACGACGACCCGGAAACCCCACACGCTATATTCGGCATGAAGTTGGCCGAGAAATTTAAGGAAAAACCTGATATCTGCAACGCTATCGGCGCACACCATGACGAAATTGAGATGACTTCCCTGCTTTCTCCAATAGTGCAGGTTTGCGACGCCATATCAGGTGCACGCCCCGGAGCTCGGCGTGAGATTGTGGAAGCTTACATCAAACGACTGAATGACCTTGAACAACTCGCAATGTCTTATCCGGGAGTCATAAAGACCTACGCTATCCAGGCAGGTCGAGAACTGCGTGTCATCGTCGGAGCAGACAAAATATCAGACCAGGAAATCGACATTCTGTCGGCCAATATAGCGAAGAAGATACAAAACGAGCTGACATATCCAGGTCAGGTGAAAATTACCGTTATTCGTGAAACCCGTGCAGTGGCTTACGCTAAGTAATATTGGTTAAGCCTTGTGTAACAGTTCAATAGTTTGTCTATGGCAGATGTTGAAAATATAATTCCAGACTGCACGGATTGCGGTGGTTGCTCTACTGGAGGATGCTCGTCTGGAGGATGCGCGGCAGATGCCGGAGAGGATTCGGCATCGTGCGGATTGTGCAGTTCCCGCAAAGTCATGGGTTGGAGGCGGGAGCCGCGTGGCAAACTCTACGCCAACAATTGGCTTGGAGACATCTCCACTTCGGCCGATTTCCCCGCTGTTCAGGTGCAGTTTAAAAACACCAGGGCCGGTTTCTATCTAAATCCGGCGAAATTAAGCCTCAGCATAGGAGACACGGTGGCAGTAGAGGCAGCTTCAGGCCACGATATTGGCCAGGTAGTAATGGTCGGTCCTCTCGTCAGGATGCAGATGGTGAAGGCGAAACTTGACCCCGACAATTTGGATTCTCTTTACAAGGTGTTCAGGATAGCACGCCCTTCCGACATAGAGCGATTCAATGAAGCTCGAGGCAGAGAGCACAGCACCATGATCCGTTCGCGGGCGATAGCGGAAGAACTCGGTCTTAACATGAAGATCGGCGATGTCGAATATCAAGGAGATGGCGGCAAGGCTATTTTCTACTATATTGCCGACGAACGTGTCGACTTCAGGAAACTCATCAGAATTCTCGCAGAAGAGTTTCATGTGAGGATTGAAATGAAGCAGATAGGCGCACGCCAGGAGACCGGCAGAATTGGAGGAATAGGACCTTGCGGACGTCCACTGTGTTGCTCGAGCTGGATGACTCATTTTGTCAGTGTCGGCACAGGAGCGGCAAGAATGCAGGACCTCTCGATGAATCCCCAAAAACTCGCCGGGCAATGCGCCAAGCTGAAATGCTGTCTCAATTTCGAAATCGACGCGTATGCTGAAGCCACCCGGCAGTTGCCTCCAAAAGATGTTGTCTTACTGACAAAAGATAGTGAATATTATTTATTCAAGACAGACATACTGACGAGGATGCTTACATATAGCACCGACCGCCGGATGGGCGCTAACCTTACAACAATCCCGGCTTCGAGGGCTTTCGAGATCATAGCTCTCAACAAGCAGGGAATAAAGGTGGATAAGCTCAACGAAGACGAAGATGACACTTCAGCGAAAAAAGAATATATAGATCTTGCGGATCAGGATGCCCTGACCAGGTTTGACAAGTCTAAAAAGAAAAAAACGAAAAGCAAACCCCAGCGAAATGGGCAATCTACGTCTGGAGAACCATCTGCGGCGGCTGAAAATATTGAAAAAACGGCAGAAGACAACTCTCAGAAGCAAAATCCCAAGAAACGTCAGGAGAGCAAACATCGCTTGAGAAAACAAAAATTCAAAGAGCGCAGAGACGACTCCGGAAGCGACCACGCTGCAAATTCTGATATTTGATATGCGATTATGTTTAAAAGACAAACTCGACAATGATGTTTTTCATATCATTGGTCAGACAGCCGACGACATGGGCCTCGAGACCTATGTCGTGGGAGGTTATGTCCGGGATCTGTTTCTCGGACGCCGTTCTCCGGACATTGACTTCGTCACAGTAGGAAGCGGAATAGACCTCGCAAAGGCCGTGGCGAAAAAATTGGGGGCGAAAAAAACACTTGCAGTGTTTGCAAATTATGGCACAGCCCAGGTGAAGCACAAAGGACTGGAACTCGAATTTGTCGGCGCCCGTCGGGAAAGCTATAGCCGTGGGTCGAGAAATCCAATCGTAGAGGATGGTTCTCTCGATGATGACCAGAAGCGCAGGGATTTCACGATCAATGCAATGGCCGTGTGCCTGAATAAAGACAGATTCGGAGAGCTCGTGGATCCTTTCGGAGGAATTGCCGATATGAATGATAAAATCATCAGAACGCCTCTTGATCCGGATGTCACATTCAGCGATGATCCCCTTCGGATGATGAGAGCCATCAGATTTGCCTCACAGCTGCAATTTGAAATTCTTCCCACCACATTCGAGGGCATCTGCAGAAATGCCTCGCGCATCGACATTGTGTCGAAAGAGCGAATAAATGATGAACTCGGGAAAATCATGAGGTCAACACAGCCGTCGGTTGGCTTCAAGTTGCTGGAGGATTCTGGTCTGCTTGAGCGGATCCTGCCGGAGGTGCATGCTCTCAAGGGCGTGGATTCGGTCGGGGGCAGAGCGCACAAGGATAATTTTATCCATACCCTCAAAGTTCTCGACAATGTTGCCCTCCGCTCCGACAATGAATGGCTCCGTTGGGCGGCACTGCTTCATGATATTGCCAAGCCCGTTACTAAAAAATGGGATCCGGCCCTTGGATGGACTTTCCATAATCATAATTTTATCGGAGAGAAAATGGTGTCCCGTATTTTCAAGAATTTGAAAATGCCACTCAACGATAAGATGAAGTATGTCCAGAAAATAGTAGGTCTACACATGCGTCCGCAGCAGGTGGGCGAAGAGGGAGTCAGCGATTCTGGAGTAAGGCGATTGCTAACCGATGCCGGCGACGACGCTGACGACCTGATGATTCTTGCTGAGTCGGACCTGACATCGGCCAATCCCGTCAAGGTGAGGTCGGCGCTCGAGGGATTTGCCCATCTCCGAAAGAGAATGAAGGAAATCAATGATGCCGACAACTATCGCAATTGGAAAAATCCGATAAATGGCAACGAAATCATGGAGAGGCTTGGAATCCCCCCCTCTCCCGAAATATCAAGCCTCAAGCAGATGGTGAAGGATGCGATTCTCGATGGCATCATCCCCAATGACCATGATTCGGCATGGGATTACCTTGTGGCTCGCCGCAATGAAATATTAAAGGCATGACTGCCTATTCATAATAAAACATCTATAATTTGCGTTATAGCTATATAATAGGTGGATTTTTTAATTTGTAGTTACTTTATAAAATATGTGTGGAATAGTAGGGTATGTAGGCCAATCTAATGCCTACGATATTCTGATAAAAGGCTTGCATCGTCTTGAATACAGAGGTTATGACAGCGCCGGAGTGGCTCTCATAAATTCTGATGGAAATATGAACGTCTATAAATCAACAGGTAAAGTCTCAAACCTTGAAGCTTTTTGTGCGGACAAGAACTTGAATGGGGGGACAGGCATCGCGCATACCCGATGGGCAACGCATGGCGAGCCATCAGATTGCAATGCGCATCCTCACTACAGTGAGGATGGCGAAATAGCACTTGTCCACAATGGAACGATAGAAAACTATAGGTTGCTTAAGGACGCCCTCATCCAAAATGGATGCACTTTCCGATCCGAAACAGACACTGAGGTGCTCGTGCAGCTCATAGAATATATAAAAAAGCACAACAGTTGCGAACTGCTCGATGCGGTCCGTGAGGCCCTCCGTCAGGTAGTAGGGGCTTATGCTATTGCCGTTATCGACAAAAACAACCCTCACACCATAATAGCCGCCAGGAAAAGCTCCCCCCTCGTGATTGGCATCGGTGAAGGCGAAATGTTTATTGGCAGCGACGCTACTCCAATCGTAGAATACACTAAGAAGGTAGTGTATCTCAACGACAATGAGATTGCTGTCGTTTCTGATCAGCACCCTCTTAAGATTATAAACCTCGACAAAGTTGAGACAAAAGTCGATGTAAAGACTCTGGAGCTTTCGATCTCTCAGCTTGAAAAGGGTGGCTATCCACATTTTATGCTCAAAGAAATTTTTGAGCAGCCGGCAACTCTTCGAGATTGCATCAGAGGTCGAGTTGTCAATGGCGGCAAAGACGTATTGATTAGCGGCGTCCTTGACAGCAAGGACAAGTTTCTCAATGCGAAAAGAATCGTTATTGTGGCTTGCGGCACATCATGGCATGCCGCGCTAATCGGCAAATATCTGTTGCAGGATATGTGCCGAATTCCGGTAGAGGTAGAATACGCGAGCGAATTCCGATATAGCAGCCCTGTCATTGATGACCGCGATCTGGTCATTGCGATTTCACAAAGCGGAGAGACCGCCGACACCCTTGCTGCGATACAGATGGCAAAAGAAGCCGGAGCGTATGTCTATGGAATCAGCAATGTAGTTGGAAGCTCAATACCCCGGAACACAGATTCCGGGACCTACATTCATGTCGGACCAGAGATAGGAGTGGCTTCCACTAAGGCATTTACCGGACAGGTGATGGTGCTCTCCCTAATTGCAATGGCAATCGCTGAGTTGAAAGGAAGCATGCCGAAGGAAAAACTTGTGGAGATAGGCAGGGAAATACTTAAAATACCCGAATATGTCAGGCAGACACTTGCACTCAATGACCAGATAAAACGGCTGTCGATGATTTTCACTTATGCGCACAACTTCATCTATCTTGGAAGAGGGTATAGCTATCCGGTCGCACTTGAAGGAGCACTCAAACTCAAGGAGATATCCTACATCCATGCGGAAGGGTACCCGGCAGCCGAAATGAAACATGGACCGATTGCATTGATAGACGCAGAGATGCCGACCGTGATCATCGCACCCAACGATCATCTATATGAGAAAATCGTGAGCAATGTGCAGCAGGTCAAGGCACGTCACGGAAGCGTCATCGCCATAGTCACAGAAGGAGACAAGGAAATAAAAAACGTTGCCGACCATGTGATAGAAGTTCCGGATGTTCCCGAATGTCTTACACCGATCATAACGAGCATACCGCTTCAGCTGCTGTCATACTACATAGCAGTGAACAAAGGTAAAAATGTAGATATGCCGAGAAATCTTGCAAAATCAGTCACGGTAGAGTGATTTTCATAAATTTTTAGGATATGTTGCAATTTTTTTTGATAAAAATTTTGTGCATCAAAAAAAATGTTGTAACTTTGCATCCGATTTCGTGACTGGCGAGTTCGCGTCGGTTTTGAAATGTAAAGTTGCCTCTTTAGCTCAGTTGGCCAGAGCACGTGATTTGTAATCTCGGGGTCGTTG
>CAYMBR010000075.1:0-10303 GCA_964388725.1 uncultured Sangeribacter sp.
TAGGTTTATTTTATCAGCATCGTTCGATAGACTATAAAATATTGGGCGTTCTATTTCTGAATTAAACACCGGAATTTGGCAATCTCGCTTATATTTGCTAATTTTGTAGGAGAATTAGATATTGAGAAGTTAATCGCACGTAATATTTGAAAAAAACGATGGCCGAAAAGAAAGAATTTGTCAAAGGGAAAAAGGCTATAAACTTTCTGGATTTGTTTGCCGGTGCAGGTGGCATCAGCGAGGGCTTTCTGCAAGCCTACACCGACGACAAATATTTCAAATTCATTCTTGCAAGCGACATCAACGAGAATTGCGAGCTTACTCACACCGTGAGATACAACTATCAATTTGGACTTGACACCAAATTTCTGACGGCAGACATAATGTCCAAGGATTTCATCTCAAGATTAAAATCAGAACTCAATGGGGAAGAAATTGATGTTGTCACGGGAGGTCCCAGTTGCCAGTCTTTCAGCCTTTCTGGAAGAAGGAAACGATTCGACAAAAGAGATAATTTATTTATCCACTACCTCAATGTCATAAAGACCTTGCGTCCTAAATATTTCGTAATGGAGAATGTAAAGGGACTACTTACCAAAGAAAAGGGACATTTCAAGGATGCGATTCTTAAAGAAATCCGCTCTATAATTGATGAAAGGAATCTTCCTGACTTTATGAATTACATCTCCATCATGCTTCATCGTGTCGCTTCCAACTTTGTGAGCGATTGCCTAATCACAAAAGTCCAAATAGAGGCAGCCTCTGAGTCAGATGCAATTAAAGCCCGCGATTTATATTTCACTCATATTGAAAACCAATTTAAGGCAATTACCCGGAAAATAGACTATCGTCTCAGCAAATCCAACCTAAATATTGCCACAATCAGGCATGGCCTTAATTTATTGCGTCTTAGTGATGTAAGGAATGCGATAACTGCTTCTATCGTAAACACGAAAACAAATTGCGATATAGACAATGATTTATTCGTCGATGGGTTCAATGGCTTTATATCTTTAATCGATGATAATTCAATCATCAATACAATATTATCTGCCATCGACACATTCGAGTATTTCGACAAGGACGCAAATGAGGTAAAGGAATTCAGAGATATGATAAGACTTTATTCTTTTACCCTCGACGAAACTTTTACCGAGCTGAAAGGCTATGCACTTAAAGACGGATCACACGAAGAACTCCAATCAAAACTTGACGAACTGCTTCTATACCGAGTTGCAAAACCAATAGTGGTGCACTCTGCAGATTATGGAGTGCCACAGAATCGGGAGAGAGTCCTTTTCATTGGTTGCCGTAAAGACCAGCAACTGATTGACAGTATTCCACCCACGGTGTCGGCAGATGAGAAGGTCACGGTATATGAAGCATTGCACGACCTTGATTTTATCGGCAATGGAAGCGTAGAAACCAATTATGGAATTTGCAGGACAATGCCTCATCTTGAGCACTTGATAAGGAAACGAAAAGTGGATGGACCCATATCTGAAAACCCATCTGCCAAAACTTACACCGAATGGTCAAAAGAGGGAAGATTTGCGCATAGGTTTAACTTCAATAACGACCCTTTTTATGTTCGCTCAATGGCGGATTTAAATGAAAACATTTTCTGTTGCGAACCGGTGCTTTATAATCATCAGACCAGTTCCCAAAGTGATGAAGTTAAAGAAAGGCTGCGCGTCATTGCGAGTCATGGGATATACGACGATGAATGTAAACAGGAATTGCAGCAGCTTGGACTTGAATCAAACAAGCGAAACTACACCGTGCTCAATCCCGAAGGTCAGAGTCCGACAGTGGTTACAATGCCAGACGACTTTATCCATTATTCAGCACACCGCGCTATGACTGTAAGAGAAATGGCTAGATTACAGTCTTTTGACGACTCATTTGTATTTCAAGGGAAAAGACAAACCGGCGGAAACAAACGAAAGAGTGAAATTCCGCAATACACTTTGGTTGGAAATGCAGTTCCTCCTTTAATGGCAAGAGCCATAGCCAATACCATTCTAAAACACATAAAGTAGCTTCGTCATGATACACATGAGGCCTTACAATGCTCTTGAAACTGAGAACGTAAAGATTTTGGTTGACCGTCAAATTGATTTTGCTACAATTCAAATAACAGAAACCGGGCTTCAGAAAAGCATTCTTGATGCCACTGCTCCCGTGCGCTCTTTCTTGAAAGAGTCCGGGCTACACGACTATGAACTCCAGAATCAAGGGTCGGAACACAAACGCCTTATTGAGACAAATATACTGACAGAAACAGAGCAATTTAGAACTCAGACATCTTTATATCGTCCTGTGACTAAAAAAGGTGACCCTCGCCTTTGGGTAAATCGGTTGAAAAGTCTTGAGCCTCTTAAAGCAAATGACATTTTCGCTCTAATAGTTTTTAGGGGGATACTGTATGTTTTCAATTTGACATCAGTAGATTTAGGAAAGGCCGTGCGTTCTCCAATTGAAACGCCTTTAAAAGATTTGTTGATGGCACTAACAGCCTTAAAAAACGAGGTGAGTGAGGAACTTCTGCAAATGATCAGTGATAGGATGACTGAATGGATTCCAACTGAAGTTATGGCCGACACTGGGGTAGGACGCACAGTTGAAAAACTATTGGGAATAGACATGAATGCATCAAAGAATCCGGATTATAAAGGGATAGAACTCAAAAGTCACCGAAGGCACTCCCAAGTCAGGAATGCATTGTTTACCCAGGCTCCAGATTGGTCTATCAGCAAATTTAAAAGCGGTCGCGAAATAGTGAATGCCTATGGTTATATACCTAATGGATTAAACAGTAAGACTCTACAAGTGACTTTGTCTTCAATCAAACCAAACAACCAGAATTTAGGACAGAAAGTTGATTTGACTAATCAATTGCTTGAGGCAGATGAATTTTGTCTGATATCCAATGAAAACGTTGAATACAGGAAACTGCGAGATGTGGCAGTCTGGAAATTAGAGAAACTTCACCAACGACTTTTATCAAAACATCGGGAGACTTTTTGGATTGATGTTGAAACTACAATTATTGGAGGTCACGAATATTTCAGATGTTCGGAAATTATTCATACCAAACATCCTATTCCCTCCCAGTTTGACATACTTCTTGATCAAGGTCAAATAACAGTAGATTTACTTCTTTGCAGACCATCCAGACATGGCGACACATATAGTTTTAAAATGCGTAAAGCTGCCCGCCCTCTACTCTTTCCCGAATCTGAAACCTATAAGCTCGTAAATGATTAGAAGTTATTAGGAAACTTACTGCTTGATGTCGAGGGTAGTTTCCGCCTCACCCCCGACCTCCATCTCCGGGAGCCCTGAAAAGGATCCTTACGTGTGAACGCTGAATGACTTAAGTGAGTTGCTATTCCAGAAGGAATGGAAGCAGATAGACCGGCAGGTTGATTATGCCCTCTTTTGATGTCCTGTCTTTGGGGCTGACAACGTATGGCTGACTGATCCTGTCGGAAAATTTATGGCAAAATGCCTCCAATGATGAATACCGAGAATATCCCGACGACTTGACCTCAATAGGCATAACCTTGATGCCATCGGAAATCAAGAAATCAATTTCATAATATCCGGTGCCGTTGTGATTCGGAAACGTGTAGTAGAATTGTCTTTTGCCCGAAGCCTTCAGAATCTGAGACACCATGTTCTCATATACATATCCAAGATTTGCCGACAGCCTGTCGCTCAAAAGTTTTTGGTATATCATATTTTTGGTGAAATCCTCATTCTTAAAGGCAAGTGTGATGAATAGTCCTGTGTCTGCTATAAACATCTTGAATTTTTCCGCATCGTAAAAAACAGACATCATGGTGCCGGGGGCAGTGGAATGATAGCAAATATTCACAGTCTTGCTGCTTGCGAGTTCTTGAATTCATGGTCTGCATTGTGTAGCTGTCAGATTCCGCAACGGCATGCGGTTTGTAGCGAGAAATATTGTTGACCAGTTGGGCGGGGATTGCATCAAAAAGAGAAGATATTCTTCCTGATGTGTCAATTTTTATAAAATCGCTTTCATATAAATCTATAATCCTTCGTTTGGTCTGGTCTACGATGCTAAAGTCGTTTGTGTCGATATACGCACTGATGGCTTGCGGCATACCTCCTACAAGCATGTAAAGACGAAAGTCACGCATCATTTGTCGATGTGCGGCTTCTCCCAATGCACGTTTTGACGACAGGCATTGACGCAGCAATTCCGGCAAAGCCTCCTTTCCGGTTGCCCACAGGAATTCCTCGTAATCCATCGGCAACATTTCGATTTTTTGTTCTTCGCTTGATATCAGTATGTCCTTAACATTTTTGCGTATGGAGATAAGAGATCCTGTCTCGATATAATCGTATCTGCCATCTGCCACGAGATGCTTTATTGCCTGGCGCGCACGAGGCTCAAACTGGACTTCGTCGAATATAATCAAGGATTCACGCTTATGCAAGGAGACGCCAAAGATGGTTTGAAGCCTTAAAAAGAAAAAGTCCAAATCGTGTATGTCGCTAAAAAGCCATGATCGCGGATGTCTTTGTTAGCTTCTGAAAAGTCTATGAATATGTGGGATTTGTATTCATTTTTTGCAAATTGTCTTACGATTGTTGATTTCCCTACGCGACGTGCCCCCTCTATGAGGAGCGCAGTCATTCCATTGCTCTTTTTCCACTCTAAAATGGACTTATATATCTTTCGTTTGAAAATCTCGGCCATCTTTATATAATTTGCTGAATAATACCGCAAAGGTAGTAATAAATTTTGATTCTGACAAATCTTTTTGCTGAAATCCTCACTGGCAGACAAATCTTTTTGGCGAAATCCTCACTCGCAGACAAATCTTTTGTCTTTTCGGCATATTCGGTGCCCTGCCAAAAATAAAGGATTGAACCATGGCAAGAAAAACTAACACCAAAGTCTTGGACATACAGGCGAATCATATTCCGGCTTTTGGAAAGCCTTTGACAAAATGAACGAATGATGATTTTTTAAGACGCTCTAAAATGAGTTGAACATTAAGCTGATTTTGCGAATTTTGCGAATTTTGCGAATAAGGGGATTATATTTGCGCGAAAACAAAAATTTGACTATTTTTGTATTTTCAAATATAGACCCAATTATTATGAGCAGAGTCAAATACCCCATCGGAATACAGACATTCGCTGAAATACGAGAGAATGGATATCTATATGTCGACAAGACTGAATACATTCAGGATCTTGTCAGCAGCGGCAAATATTACTTTCTGAGTCGCCCTCGCCGGTTTGGCAAGAGTCTGCTCGTATCCACTTTTGAATCCTTCTTCCGGGGAAAACGTGAACTCTTCAAAGGTCTTGCCATTGACTCAATGGACTGGGACTGGGAGAGATACCCTGTGTTTCATCTTGATTTTAGCGGGAAAGTATATGAGGATTTGTCGGAACTTGATGATATCCTCAACCAGCATCTGCGCCTCTGGGAAGCGGAATTGGGCTACACCATGGAAGGGAATGCCCCCGACGACAGATTCAAGACCGCCATCCGTACCGCAGCCGAAGCCTCCGGAAGGAGGGTGGTGATTCTGATTGATGAATACGACCAACCTCTCGTGCACAACATTGCAAATCAAAAACTTCTTGATAGTTTCAGAAAAAAATTGAGTGCGTTCTATTCAGTGTTGAAAAACATGGATGCCTTCATTCAATTCGCATTTATCACGGGGGTGTCACGATTTAGCAAGGTTTCTATCTTCAGCGGACTGAACAACCTGAAGGATATCTCGCTTCTAAACAAATACAACGCCATTTGCGGCATTACTGAATCTGAACTCTCGGAATATTTTGCAGAGGGCATACGAGAAATGGCTGATGAAGAGGGAATATCCATTGCCCAACTTCACGACAATCTCAAGTCAAATTATGACGGGTATCATTTTTCCAGAAAAATGAAGGACATATACAATCCCTTCAGTCTGCTAAACACTTTCAGCAATCTGGAATTCGGATCTTACTGGCTTGCGACAGGAACGACTTCCTCACTTCTTGAGGTACTCAACGTCAACACCTATCCCATTCAAGAACTGGAGGGATGCAAGGCAAACGAGAATATGCTCAATGGGGCAGACATATTCCTTTCCGACCCCATTCCTTTCTTCTTTCAGACCGGTTATCTGACAATAAAGGATTATAATCCGGAATTCAAAAGATATACGCTTGGCTTTCCCAACAGGGAGGTTACCGAAGGATTCAACGACCTTGTGTTAAGGACATGGATGAGAAAAGATAATCCGGCAACGTTTGTTGAAGACTTTGTCAATGACGTACGTGCTGGTAAGGCAGATGCCTTCATGGAGAAGATAAAGTATTTCTTTGCTGGAATTCCCTACGACCATGCCAAGGAAGACAAAGCCCTAGGGGAAGATGAAGAGAATGGCATCCGTGGTTCGAGGGAGGTTCACTATCAGAATGTGCTTTATGTCATCATGAAACTGATGGGATTCTACACCAATACGGAGTATCGCACAAGCAATGGCCGTATTGACATGGTGGTAGAGACCAGCGACTATGTCTATGTGATGGAATTCAAGATCGACAGCACAGCTCAGGCTGCCCTCGACCAGATTGAGGAAAAGGGATATTCCGAACCTTTCCGCATCACAGGCAAGAAGATATTCAAGATAGGAGCCAACTTCGACACCAACACCCGCCGCCTCTCCGGCTACATCATCTCTTAGGCCTCACTCAAAAAATGGCAGCGGCTGGGGCGGCTTTGAGCGGGGCTTTTCGCAAGCCGAAGAGGGAGCTTAGCGAACTTAAGTTTCGCAAGCTCACTTAAGGTTTATGGGTTTATTTCTCACAGAATACGTCAAGCGACCGATGTGTCTTGTCGGTTAGAACCCGCGAAGGAAGTCACTGCTTGATGTCGGAGCGGGAGTTGCGCTTGATGAAGTCGGTGAGATATACGGTGAAGAGTGGGAAGATTATCATTCCGGCAATGGGGAGGATTACCGCCAAGATACGGATATACGACATGAAGAAACTCGTGATGGCATTTTTGGAGAAATAACCAAACACCACCGAAATGGCAAGCGCAGCCCGCGTCAAAGGGATATATCGGAGCAGATACAGATGTTGCGATGCCACGTGAATATGGAGAAGCGGCAAATTCTTTTGTAGTTTCAACAATTGAGATTGATTATGGGTTCGCCATCAGCTTATGGTAAGTGTCGCCGTTGTGCCGTGAGAGGCAGATGAAGTGATGGAAAGGTCGCCGCCATGCAGACGCGCTATCTGCCTGCTGAGAGATAGCCCGATGCCGCTTCCTCCTCGCTTGGTGGTGATAAATGGTTGAAACAGGTTTGCTTTGACAGATTCCGGCAAACCGAGGCCATTGTCGGAAATCCTTATGAAAGGAACAGAGTCGGAAATGGACACTGATATTTCAATAGAGGGATTCGGAATCTCAGCTACAGCATCAAGAGCATTCCTAACCAGATTCATGACAGCTTGCGTCATAAGGTCGCTGTCAATATTTATCGTCATATCTACCGGAATGGAGAAATGGGATATGGCATTGGGAAATTTTCTTTGTTTTTCCTCAAGGGTGGAAAGGGTGCGGATACGGTTGCAGAAATCGGCGACCGAAACAGTTTGCTTTTGCGGTTGTGGGAGATGTGTAAGGTTATAATATGAATCAAGAAATTTCTTTATGCTTTCAGCCTGACTGCCAATGACCCCCATTGTTTCCGAGAGCACTTCGGGAGAATATTTCTCCGGATGGGCAGCATAGTCGTTGGCAAGCGCAATGACCGGGGTTATGGAGTTGCGCATCTCGTGGGTCATGATGCGGAGGATGCGGTCATAGTAGAGTTTGCGGGTTTCAAGTTCGAGCTGGTTGTTGCGGTAGAGGGAGATTATGCGGTTCATCGAGTGCGACATTTCCCGGATTTCCCTGTCGTCGGAATCGATGTCGAAACGCATTGTGCGGTCATTGTTTTCCAGGGCCGACACAAATGCAGATGTGTGATGCACCACCTTTCGTGTCAAAGCTATAAGAATAGCCAAAGCGAGCAGTGACGCCAGCAATGCCGCTATTCCCCATGCTGTGTGATCTCGTCCTATAAGGAATCCTGACCAGACACCGAAAAGGATGGTGCAGATGGAGAGCAGAGCGAT
This sequence comes from uncultured Sangeribacter sp., assembly GCA_964388725.1. Taxonomy (GTDB): domain Bacteria; phylum Bacteroidota; class Bacteroidia; order Bacteroidales; family Muribaculaceae; genus Lepagella. The sequence continues at coordinate 8,173 of CAYMBR010000075.1, forward strand.
GTTCAGCCGGAATCTTCTCATGTTATCTATCGAGTAAATTATAGAGTGTCTGGCGGTTGATGCCAAGGTGTCTGGCAGCAGCTGAAAGGTTGCCACCGCAGTCTTTCAGCACCTCCCGTGCATGTTCCGACTTCAAATCCTCCAGTTTCATCCCCTTGCGCTGGGACTCTTTCTCTGCCAATTCTGAAGCTTTTGACAGTATCTGTGTCTTTTTGCGGTTTTCCCTGTTGCTTTGGATAGCCCGGAACAGTTTTTCTATCAATTGCTGATTGTCCCATGGTTTTGTGATGAAGTCTTCAGCCCCATTCTTCATTGCCTCCACAGCAATGGGTACATCTCCGAAAGCGGTAATCATGATCACCGCCGGAGCGGAGGGAGAATCCTTTATCTTTGAAAGCCAGAAAAGCCCCTCCTTGCCATCGAGATGCGAATTGTCGAAGTTCATGTCGAGCAGAACTGCATCGACATCATCCGATTTCAGCAATGCCGGAAGCATCTTCGGATCATCCACCGCCAAAATCTCATCGGCTATGCCCGACAGCACCATTTTCAGGCTTGTCCGCACCGCCATATTGTCATCCACAATCAGAACCTTCATCCCTTCACGCAAGATTATACTTATATTTGGGTGGATGCAAAATTAGCATTTTTATTGATAACTACAAAATAATTGGCGGAAGTTGTATGAAAATCATACAGAGTGTATGAAATTTATACAAAATGAATAGCCAAGAATGAATATTTTTGGGGACATTCACGCAGCGGATTAATTTTGCATTGCAAACGATAAAAAGATGAAGAGAACTGCAATCATATTAATCATGGCAATGACCACGATGGCAGCAAAAGCACAGATGACCCTGCGCGACTGCCTGCTCTATGCCCGCGATCATGCCCATGCCAACATCATAAACCGACTTGACATCCGGAAATCGCAACTCGACAAGGATATAACAGCCTCGAATCTTATGCCATACCTCGGTTTTTCATCAAGCGGCAACATGAGCTTTGGGCGAAACATTGATCCGGAGACCAACACCTACGACAACCGCAAGACCCTATCCACCGGTTTCGGACTCTCCCTCTCCCTCCCCATCTTCGATGGTCTTGTCTCGGTCAACAATCTGAAGGCTGCCAAAGTGGCGGAACTGCGTCAGATAGAGACAGCGCGAATTGAGGAGGACCAAATTTCACTCAATGTAATCCGGGCATTCTACAATGTGTCATATTGCAAAGAAATGGTTAAGCAGGTTCTCAGTCAACTCGAACGTGACAGCACCGACTTGGCAGCCACACGCCGACAGGAGGAACTCGGCACGAAAAGCGGTGCCGACGTGGCAGAACTGGAGGCTATCGTGGCAACTGACCAATATGAACTGACCAACCAGCAAAATCTTCTTGCCAAGGCTTATATTGAATTGAAAGGATGCATGGGAATGGAACCAACGTCAGAACCTTTGGAAATCATAGAGACCGAGGAGGAAAGAACCGGCGATCACTACTCGTTGCATCCAAAGATAGCGGAAGCTGAATACAGTTTGAAAGGAAGCCAATTGAATCTTAGAGCTACCAAAGGTAATTTTTCTCCTAAAATTTCTTTCGAGTCAGGAGTTTCCACATCCTACTACCGTATGATTGGAGATGACAGCGTGACACCAAACTTCGCTCAGCAGTGGCGCAACAACATGGGCCAATATCTCGGAGTCTCATTCTCATTCCCACTGTTCACGGGTCTTGCCAACACCAAGAAGTTGAAACGCGCCTACGTGGAGTTGGAGCAAAGCCGCCAACGCCTCGAACAGGTGAAATATGAGATTGAGAAGGAGACCGCAGAGGCGGCCCTCGACTTTCAGTCGGCAACTGACGAACTGACAGCGGCAGCGCGGCGTGTGGAAGCGGAAGAGATAGCCTACAAGGCAATCCGTCGGAAATATGAAATTGGCATGTCGTCGGCAATCGACCTATATACCTCCTCCGCAAAACTCGCCCAAGCGAAAGCCGACCTCGAGGGCAAGCGAATTCAGCGCGTAATAGCCGAAATCCTCCTCGACTACTACCATGGAACTCCTCTAATTGACTCAACTTTCGGTTTTAGAGTTTTGTCAATAAAATAAAATATAACATTATGGAT
>CAYMBR010000076.1:0-9937 GCA_964388725.1 uncultured Sangeribacter sp.
TCAGTGCAGTTTCACCATATTTTTCCACCTCATCTGGAAACGTTGATTTGATATACCTCTATTTCATAAATTTGTAAGAAGTGAAGGCTGAAGATTATGTCATCATCTAAAATCCTCGAAGACGTCGTCGTATCGTTGGGCTACGACTTTCCAGTCTATAAGGTTCCATTGGGCGTCGATATAGTCAACCCGTCGGTTTTCATAATCAAGATAATATGCGTGTTCCCACACGTCGATGCAAAGAAGCGGATAGAGGCCATCCTTAAGGGGGGATTCCGCATTCTTACCCTGAGTGATTATCAGTTTTCCATCGGCATCCGACGATAGCCATACCCATCCAGATCCGAATAAGGTTTTGCCAGCCTCCTTCATTGCTTCCTTGAGGTTGTCGACAGTCTCGAAAGTCTCTTCAATCTTTTCGCGGAATGAACCTTCGGGTTCGTGGACAGCGTCAGCATTGAAGGCGAAGAAATAGAATATATGGTTCCAGGCCTGGGATGCATTGTTGAAGAGAATGCCGTTGCTTTTCTTCACAATCTCATCGAGCGGCATATCTTCATATTCAGTGCCTTTGATGAGTTGGTTGGTAGTGTCGAAATAGGCCTTCGTGTGTTTCCCGAAATGTATGCTTACGGTACGCTCCGAAATGTAGGGAGCGAGGGCATCGGGGGAGTAGGGGAGTTTTGGTTGTGTTATCATAGTTGGTAAGGGGTTAAGGGTTAATTTTTAAGAAAAATGGGGGAGAGGATATTGAGGACTAACCGTTGTTGAAAGCGTTGAGGTCGGAGGTGGCGACACCGTTGCAACCGGCTTCCATCAGAGCCTTGACATCATCGGCCAAAGCGCCGCCGGCCGCCACGCGGGGCAATTCCAACTCCTCAGACTTCATATAGTCGCAAAGTTTTTTGACACCTTCGACTCCAAGTATTGGAAGATTACCATCTTCAGAAGACTTATAGGGAGTCATCACGACGTAGTCCACGTCGAGACCTTTGAGGTCGGCAATCTGGTCGGAGGTGTTGACCTCGACTCCAATCACTGCGGCGGCACCGAGGTTGGCGCGGGCGTGGGAAGGGAAGATGCCGGAACCGAGGCTGATCACTACCCCGCCGACGTTGACTTCCTTGGCAAGTTCCACCTTGTCGCGGAGCAACAGGAACACTTCCTTTTCAAGACATAGCGGCATTATGGAAGAGATGATTTCCTTTATGCGGTCGTCGGATATGTCTTTTGTATCGACCACAATCCAGCCGCAGCCTTCGCGAAGCACAGTTTTTACTTGCTCCTCAGCCGGAATGGTGCTTTTATTGTCGGTGATAAATTGCAACATAGTTCTTAAGATTTTGGTTTTCTTTATTCGGAAGAGATTCCTTTGTCTTCATCGGGGGAGAGCCGACTCAATGGCATCGTGGCATTGCTTCATCAGCAACTTGGTGTTGAATCCGTTTTCTCCAGGTTCGATGGGCTTATGGATGGTGATGGTAATCCTTGTCGGGCGAATATTGTAGGTGAAGCGGGGCATTGCCTTGAAACTGCCGTCGATAGTGATAGGCACCACCGGCAGGCGGAACTCACCGGCCAACATGAAAGCACCTCGTTTGAAGGGTATCATCTTGCCATCCCAGGAACGGCTTCCTTCGGGAAAAATCACGAGCGACATACCGTCTTTCAGTTTTTTCTCCGCCTCCACAATTGTATGGCGTATACTTGCCACGTTGGAGTCATCGACAAAGACCTGTCCCGACTTCTTGCAGGCCCATCCGGCAAATGGCATTGCTTCCAGTTCCTTCTTCATCAGCCAGCGGAAATTATGGTTGAGATAGCCATAGATCGACCAGATGTCGAAGGCACCCTGATGGTTGGCGGTGAAGACGTAGGATTGCTTTTTATTGATATTCTCTTGCCCTACGACCTTTACCCTGACACCAGAAAGCACACAACAGAATCTGCTCCAATAGTGAGCTGGCCAGTAACCCCAGAAATCGGAGTTTCCGCAGGCACAGCCGAGGGCTGTGATTATGGAAGTGATGATGGTGGCCACCGCGAAAATCGGTGCCAGGATCAGCCACTGATAGATTCCATATAGTACTTTCATGAGTTGGAGGTTGGAGGTTTTCGGTTGTCGGTTGTCGGTTTTCGGTTGTCGGTTTTCGGTTGTCGGTTGGAGGGTTGTCAGTCTTCGACGGGTTGGGGGGCAATGAGTTTGTAGCCTTTGCCGTGGATGTTGATGATCTCGATCGAGGGGTCACCCTTGAGAAGTTTTCTCAGTTTTGTGATATACACATCCATTGAGCGGGCGTTGAAGTAGTTGTCGTCGACCCAGATAGCCTTGAGGGCGTAGTTTCTCTCCAGGATGTCGTTGATGTGAGTGCAGAGCAGAGCGAGAAGCTCGGATTCCTTGGTGGTCAATTTCTGGTTGGAGTCATCGGAGACGAGCACCTGCTTCTGGGTGTCGAAAGTGAACTTGCCGATACGGTACATTGTCACCTCGCGGTCTTTCTTACCTTTGACGCGGCGAAGGATGGCATCGATACGCACCACAAGTTCCTCCATGGAGAAAGGTTTGGTGATATAGTCGTCGGCGCCTAACTTAAAACCCTCAAGAATATCATCCTTCATGGTCTTTGCTGTGAGGAAAATGATTGGGACCTCGCCATTGACATTGCGTATTTCCTGGGCGAGAGTGAACCCGTCTTTTTTAGGCATCATCACGTCGAGCACACACAAATCATATTTACCTTTCAGGAATGCCTTGTAGCCTTTTTCGCCATCTTCGCAGAGGTCTGCGTTGAAACCTTTAGCCTGCAGAAATTCGCGCAAGAGCATACCCAGGTTTTCATCATCCTCGCAAAGTAATATTTTAGTTTTCTCTTCCATAACTTATCTATTAGGGATTATAAATACTAAAGTTTTTTCTATCTATATTAACGTATAGACTGCCATAATTCCTCACAAGAGCATTAATTTTTTTAATTTTTAGTGAAAAAAGTGTCATTATGGCAGTTTTTGTGTCATTCATTGTCATCTTTAGAGAGAGGTAGTAGAATTGTGAATGTAGAGCCCTTGTCGAGTTCCGATTCCACGGAGATAGAGCCCTTGAATATTGTCACCATTCTCTTCACGTATGCCAGACCGAGTCCGAAACCTTTCACGTCATGGCGGTTGCCGGTGTGCACGCGATAGAACTTTTCGAAAATCTTTTTCAGGTCCTCCTTTCGCATACCGATGCCATTGTCTTGGATGCTTATCTTGAGGTTTTTGCCAACCTCGTCGGATGTGGTAACCACCAGTTCCGGTTCGCGGTCTTCGCTGCGGTATTTCACCGCATTGTCGAGAAGCGAGAAAATCACGTTGGTGAATTGCATTTCATCGACGCAGACGGTGGATTCGTCGGCACCGTTGTGGAAACTGAGATGCCCGCCAAACCGCTCCACTTTCAGTTTGAAGGTGGAGACCACTCCGGCTATTATCTTGTTGGCATCGACGTTTGTGAAATTGATTGCATTGCTGCTGTTTTCGAACACCGACATCTGAAGCACTTTTTCGACCTGGAATCTGAGTCGCTTCGACTCGGCATTGATTACCTCCGAAATGTGGTGGAGGGTTTCCGGCGATTTCCTGACGGAGTCATCGTAGAGCATCTGAGCAGCGAGAGATATGGTGGAGATGGGAGTTTTCAGTTCATGCGTCATGTTGTTGATGAAGTCGGTCTTCATCTCGCCGAGTTTCTTCTGTCGGAAAGCCATAATCATGGTGAAGATGAAGATGGCGAGCAGCAGCAGGGTGAGGGCGAGGGTGGGGATTACGAATCTGACGGAAGAGAAAATATAGTTTGCTTTTGTGGGAAACTGCACTCTGAGTTCGTATCGGCTGTTGGAGTTGGGGAAGAGGCGTGCCGAGTAGGTTTGTTTTTCATCGAGGTCGGGGTTGTAGCCGGAAGAGGCATATATCAGGAGGGTTTTGTCGGTGAGAGCAAAACTGAAAGGCACGTCGAGGCCATTGTTGTTTAGTTCGGTGCGAAGCACATTTCGGACGGTAGCCGAGTCGGCACGTTCCACCACCGGACGGTGCTGGGCGTCGTAGAGGATTGATAGCACCACTTCATTGAGAAGGCCTTTCTGATATACGTATTGGCTGCGGATGGCTTCCTGAAGGTCCTGATATCGTTTTTCAAGGTTTTCTGTGGGTTGGGGGAATTTAATGATGGCGCCGTTGTCTGGGGTAGGAGCGGTCAGCAGACCCTCAGATGAAAGGAGGTGGTCTTCTTCTTCGTAGGAGTTTTCGAGGAGGTTGATGTCTTTTTCAAGGAAATGGAGGGTTTCCTGACGTTCGAGAAAACCGACAGTGCCATAGAGGGAGCGCATAGCGCCTTCGGAAAACTGGGATTCTCGCATTTTGACCATATTTTCAAGATACATTATCTGGAAATAGAGCAAAGCGCAAAAAGTGATTCCCATCACCACCGTGAGCAACCATATAATATTTTTTTTCATAGATAAGCAATAAAATTCTTCTACAAGGGAATGCGGATAAAAAGGGTCGGATGGATTTCAATTAAAATCCATTTATAATATTTTAACACTTTGGCAGCCATCTTTGTTTTATAAGCCCAAAGTGAAGGCCAGATGCAACGTGATCAGGGACGCGATTGGACAAAAAAAAAGAAGCACGCCAAAGGGCTTCTGGAGGGAAGTCCTTTGGCGTGCGGGTATATTTTTGGGGATATATGACATAAAACTATGGGGGTTAAGGGAAATCTTACGCCTACGTAAGAAGGTAGTATAGGCATACGGATTCTATATACGGAGATCATGTTGTTCATGCCGTATGCAAAGGTCGATACTCGGAACATCTGCGGAGGAGTCTGATGGCTAATGCGGCGGCTAAAGCACGCTGTCTCCATGCAAAGACTCGACACGGCGATGGTGGTGGCAGTATGTCATGGAACTCGGTTCCCATGTTCGGGGACATGTTTTCATCGTTTTCATCGTTTTCATCGTTTTCGTCGCGATATGGGATTCGGTCTGGCGTCCTCACACGACACCAAATGGTCAAATCGTTCCTATCCACCCCAAAATATTATTCAGGGTGACGCAATGACGAAGTCAAGAAAAGGGAGGGGCCGCCCCTCTGCAGCAGCTTGGTATGGCGGCGTGCTTTAGCCGCCGCTATGGGTTGCGGTCATGCGGCTGAAGCCGCATGCTCCATGCTAAGTCATCGGCATCCTTGACCATGTGGTAGCTGTGAATAGCATCACTATCATTGTGATTCCTGTTCAAGTTCCAAGAGGTATGTCTCTATCTGGCTTTCCAGGTTTGGAAGGTCATTTTTTATGGGTTATCCAGACAATTCTTGAGTCAACCTGATAATATCCATGGACAAGTATATGACGCATTCGGATTATTTCTTTCCAGTTGGTGGCATCATGACCGTTTTTGAAATCTTCTGTGAGCATGTATGCGGCTTCCCCGATGATTTCGAGATTCTTTACGATTGCAAAATAAAGCATTTGGTCTTCCAGAAAATCAGAAGCCGTCTTGCCTGTAAGAAATTTGTTGATATTGTTGATGGACTGTTGTATATGTAGCAGTCGTCCTTTGTCTTTAGGCTTTTCTCTCATAAATAAGGGTTTTGTCTTTTTCTACAGATTCCTTTACCCATGGAAACAGAGCTGTCTCTGAAACTAAATCCACTCCTTTCTTAAGAATGTTCTCCAAATCAGACACTATGGATGCGTACTTCATCAATCCAACATTGTTGTCGAATGTTACCAATATGTCATAGTCACTGTCGTTGCGATAATCATCTCTGGAACGCGAACCAAAAAGCCATGCCTTTGAAATAGGTTGACTGCTGAAATAATTTCTTAGTTTTATAAGAACAGACTCTTCCATATTATGTTGATTCTCGTTTCTTATTATTATAATAACAAACTTACAGAGATACATGAATAGCAAAATTAGCAATAAAATTGGGGATTTGCAAATTATTTGAGTAAATTTTTGATAAATTTTTTGATAGGATGGAGGTTAGGGCAGCCCCTCTGGGGCTGGATGGGGTGAGCTGGGGCCACGGGCCTCAAGGGCCCGCGGTTAACAAAAGGGAGGGGACCGCCCCTTGGCAGACAAGGTTGGGGGCTTCGCCCCTCTGCAGCAGCTTGGTATGGAGGCGGCGTGCTTTAGCCGCCGCTATGGGCTGCGGGCATGCGGCTGAAGCCGCATGTTCCATGCTAAGAAGCGGCACTTTTGCGGCAGGTGACGCCCTGCGGCGGCGTACCTACTCTACAATGATGCTCTAAATAACGTCCAGGCTGAATAGCAATCCTCAATTCATATTGGATTTGCAAATATCTGACATCAATGGCTTTTGGGTGGATTTGATTCACTTTCCCCTGTTATAGTTAGGTGACATTGGTCTATAAGAATCAAATTGCCCATTTCTTTAGTCCATTGATTTGGACTCCCTTGCAAGACGTTGTTCCCGCAATCTTTTGAATTGCGAGCCATATTCTTCGGGCTTCAGCGAATGCTGCTTCCAATAGGATATTGAAGCCATCATTGCCACGATTAAGTATCTCTTGGCAAGAGATTGTGATGGTTTTAAAACAAGGGGGGATGAAAAACTCCGCCATACAGACGGTGCACGGTGTTAATATCGAAGACGGCACTCGCGGCACCAAGTTGCCGCGACACGGAACATGATATCTATGACAACATCCAACCAAACTAAACGCATGCAACGGGAAGCTGACAGAGAGGAGGCTGCTACCAACAGATTGCTGGGGTCAAGATGTGAGGATGTCGTTGTGGAGTAGATTGCCGCAGGAGGATCTTACTTCATCAAAGATGATGCGGCATCTGGATTCGGGTATCTTGATTTTAACTCCTACTGCTATGAAATCAGCGAGGGTGGGATTGCCTTTGAAGTTTACCGAGGTGGCATGTTCGCCATTATATCCTTCGTTGCAATATGTGAGGTCGTAGGCCGGAGCGAGATGCCATCTCCACTTGCCGTTGGCATCTTTGAGAATGATAAAACTGAAATTCTTGCAGTGGTCGTCTTTGTTGTCGGTCAGATAATTGAAAACCATTCGCCGATACATTTGCTCCACGTCATCCGGATTTTGTGTCAGATAACCGGTAAGTGCGAGCAGATTGGAATAGTCAAGCACGGGTTCTCTCAATGAGAGTCCCATCAGTCCCCCGGCAGTGGCTGTATGGATACGTTCTCCGGTGTCAGAGATATCAAATCTCCGTGTGGTGAAATATTTGCCATTGGTAAGTTTGAAATCCGGAACCACAATGCCACAGCGACGTGCTGTTTCATTATAATGAAATTCTTGGGCACCTATATCTTTCGGATCGTAGATGTGTCTGAATTTTATCAACCAATGACCTTCGGCATCTGAAAAGACGGCCTTCGGACGAGTCCCGCCACTATTCCCACTGTTGTATAAAAGGAATTCAGCATCGGTGTCCTGACGTTCTTTAAGCACTTCCAAGGCTTTGGTCTGAAGGAGATCGAAATCTGTGGATGTTTCTTCGGTTTTCAAAAAGTGGCTTTGTGGAGAAAAAGTAATGGCTCCCATTCCTGCCTCTCCAACGATGCTGAGGCGGTCGAGTGTTGACAGATTGCGGTCGTCAATTCCTTCTTTCGCAAGAGCCTTGTGGAGAAGATATCTCCCATATCCATCAGGTAGAGAATCCTCAAAAACACCAAAATTGCCAGAGAAAGGGTCGGCTTTTGCGATGAATGTTCCCGGTTTGAGGGGAAGTTGCAGCGGTGACAGACTGAACCCATCGGCGAGCCATGTGTTGTCATATTCGAAAACGCAAAGTTTATTGTCGGGTGTCAGTGAAAGAGTGCCAACTATCCTGTCGTGAAATCTAACTGTCAGTCGGTCGATGTGTTTCATTTTTTAGAGTCTTTTTTAGGGTAGGCTTTTTTTCTTCCCATGTTTTCTCGAATCTGGGTCAGTTCTTGCATGGTGGCGTATTTGGGCTGCGAGAATATGCCTTTGACTTCTGCCAAATATCCAAGAGCCTTCGCGAGGAGAATCAGGTTGCTCAGAGAGATGAACCCCTTCTGCTCGAACCTCGCCACATTGCTCAATGCTACTCCGGAATTGGCTGCAATCTCTTCTCTGGTCAGATTTTTTTCTATCCTACGGTTTTTGAAATCAGCTGCTATCCCTTTGGCTATGTCTTCGACATTTGGAAGTGTATATTCATCCAATAGTGCTAATATATCAGCAGTTTCTTGTCTTATTTGCATAATTCAATCAAAATATTATCACTTGCAAAGATAATAATATTTTTTGAAATGGACAAATAAAATCCGATTTTTGGCATGCGTCTGAAGCTGCATGTTCCATGATTATTTTTCTATGAGCCAGTCGGTGATGGTGCGGGAGGAGGAGAAATTGACGCCGATTTTGATGATGCGGCGGGAGTCGGAGCGGTATTTAAGGTCGTAGCGTTTCTCGTTGATCTGGTTGAGGGCTGCCCGGGCGGATCCATCATATTTCAGTTCGATGATGTAGATAAACTCATCAGTCTTTATCACCATGTCAATCCTTCCGTCGGAGGTCGTAACCTCCGCATCTGCCTCGATGCCGATAAGAGATATAAGTAGGAAGAATGCATTCTGGAAATTGTTTTCATCCTCCATCTTGAGAGGATATGGAATCCCGGCGAAGAAAATCTGCAGAGCCTCCATGGCCTTTTGGGGTTCTCCGAGAAGAAATGAGGTGATTATGCTGTTGGTCACATATCCGGTATCCCCTTTCTTTACCTTTACATAATAGGGGAGAAGCACCTTGAAGAAACCGTCCTTCACCTCGTTGTTGGGAATACCGAGCCGATAACGGTTGAGCCTCCGGTTATAGTCCTTTATTGTGAGATAACCCGTCTGATACATAAGGGCAATCGGCTTTGGGTCAGTAATGTCGAAACCGAGCAAATCATCAGCCGGACAATATACCGTCAGGTAATCCTCAAGGTTAACGTTGAGACGTTTGAGTGATTCCGCCATGATTGTAGGCATGCCGGTGGCGTTCCGGAATTTAAGTATTTTGCCTCTTTGCAGGCAATTAAGCAGCGACCATGGATTGTAGATGTCGCTTCCCTTTTCAGCGAACCGATATCCGTCGTAGTTTTTCTTTAGTTTTGAGCAAGCCTCCTCATAATCCGCATCATATTCCTCTGCCACCTTTTCAATTCCTGGTTTGAAATAGCTGAAGAGTTCCTTTTCGGTAATTCCGCAAACATCGGCAAACTCATTGTCGAAAGTTATGTCGCTGATGTTGTTGAGGCCGGAGAAAACCGTTAGTTTGCTGAACCGGCTCACTCCCGTCAAGAATACAATCTTTATATATTCGGCACTTGTTTTGAAATTGGAATAGAGTGCCGCGAGTTTCTCGCGATATGTTTCAAATGCTGTTCTGTTGAGGTTCTTGACCAGAGGTTTGTCATATTCATCGACAAGAATCACAACAGGTTTGGCTGTTGCTTCAAAGGCACCCTTGATGACATTTTTGAATCTTGTGGAGATATCGGGGGATTTGGTCTCGATGTTATATTTTTTCTCCCAATTTTCAAGCATATATTCAATCACATGGTCGAGATTCACAGGGTCTGTGTATTCCCCGGTGTTTAGGTCAAGATACAGCACCGGGTATTGCTGCCAGTCGTAGCCGATGGAGTCAACGTGGAGTCCCTTGAAAAGGTCGCGTTCACCCTCGAAGAAATATCGGAGTGTCGACAGAAAGAGACTTTTCCCGAAACGGCGGGGCCGCGCCAGAAAGAAATACTTGTTTTTGTATTCAAGAATCTTTGCTATGAAAGCTGTTTTGTCAGCATAGATGCAACCATCTAAACGCAGCGACTTGAAATCCTGTTCTCCAATTGGGTATGCTATTTTTTCTGCCATATCAAAA
>CAYMBR010000077.1:0-9350 GCA_964388725.1 uncultured Sangeribacter sp.
ATAAAATATTCTCCCGAAGGAGGATATCAGTATAATCAAATGAAAAATTCAGAATCATAACAAACATTAACCCTTTTAAGTTGTCGGGGACCGAAATGTAGCTCATAAATTGGTTGTTGATTGAATGGAATGGGGTTTTCGTTGAGTTTTTTGTGTGGGTTGTGATTTTTTGATTATTTTTGTCTTGTGATTACAATTTTGCTTGCAAAATTTAACTTTACAATACCGATAAATTAAACCTTAAACATTAACCCATAAACCTTTATAAGGAATGGACAGGAGCAACAACAGAAGGATAGAGACACTGATATATGTGGGGCTGTGGCTACTTGCCGCCGTCTTGCTGATGCTCGACGTGATGCGGGAAAGGAGTTACACCAACCTTCCCCTCATGGATGTCTCAGCCGCCATTCGTGTCGTTCTTAACATGTTGCCATTTTTGGTGCTTTTTGCCATAAACAACTATCTACTGATTCGAAAATCGCTGAAATCCGGCAAATATGGCAGATATTTCATCTGCGCAGTTCTCCTTGTAGGGGCGGTGTGGATATGGCAACGATGCCAGTTTTATGGAATAATAGTACATCTCGGATTGCCGGAACATCCGAAACCGCCGCACAATGTGCCCCAGCCGCTGATACCCCTCCCTCTTTTCCTTGACTTGATCTATGATCTTCTGATAGTCGGTGTAAATCTTGCAATATCATTGATTTTCCAACATTTTGACGACAGGCTTGAGCAGGAAAGGCTTATGAAGCAAAATGCGGAAAACCAGCTGACATATCTGAAAGCGCAAATAAATCCCCATTTCTACATGAACATGCTCAATAATATCCATGGCATGATAGAGATCAATCCCGACAAGGCCCAGGATATGGTGATAGAGATGTCGGGGCTGATGCGATATATGCTTTATGAGAGTTCACGGCCTAAAATTGAGCTTACCGCGGAAATAGGATTTATAAAAAACTATTTCGACCTTATGCGCGAACGCTATCCTGAGGATGCCGTGATTATATCGTCGGTGCTTCCAGATAAGAATGAGACAAATGGCATATATGTGGCACCGCTACTTTTCCTTGTATTCATAGAGAATGCCTTCAAGCATGGGATCAGCTATAATCAAAGGAGTTTCATATCAGTGAAAATGGAACTAAGGGATGGGAATATCCTATTTGACTGCTCCAATAGTCTGCATCCGGCTGCGAAGGCGAAGAAAGGAGAGGGGATTGGATTGGAAAACGTAAAACAGCGGATGGACATTATCTATGGCAACCGCTACTCACTTGCCACGGATGCTTCAGAAAATGTATATACTGTAAATCTAAAACTGCCATATGAAACTGAACACGCTTGTGATTGACGATGAGCCCATCGCCCTTGAAAAACTGCGGAAATATGTGGAGAAAGTGCCGTTTCTCAATCTCACCGCAGCCTGCAGGAATGGTCTGGAGGCTACAGAATTGATGGCAAGCGAGGATATTGATGTCATATTCACCGACATCAATATGCCGGATATGAGCGGACTTGACTTCATAGCCTCGATGACGAAGACCCCTCTTGTAGTCTTTATCACAGCATACGCCAACTATGCAGTGGATAGTTATAAATATTCGGCGGTGGATTACCTTCTTAAACCATACGGCTTCGCAGAATTTCAAAAAGCTGCCAACAAAGTGCTTGAACAATATAACCTCCGGAATGCAAATAAAGAAAAAGGCATAGAGAAAACCGGGGCTGCAACTTCTCCACAGGAATCATTGTATATAAAAGTGGATTACAGATACGTGAGGATCTCACTATCAGATATCCGCTACATCAAGGGCTATGGTGAATATCTTCAGATTTTTATTGCAGGAAATCCATCGCCATTGCTGACACTGAGCTCTTTCAATGCCATCAAGGAAAAGTTGAGTGGCAATTTCCTCCAGGTGCACCGTTCTTTTATAGTCAATATGGACAGGATAGAGAGCGTGAGCAAGGGCAGAATTATGATGGATTCCGAGACACTCATACCTGTAGGAGACAGTTATAAAGACGCTTTTCAAAATTACCTGATAACGCATTCCATAGGCACAAATCAGAAAAAATGATGTATCTTCATTGGAAATATTAACAACATGCTATAAAAACATGCGAATGAAAACCAAAATTTTAACCACTTCATTATCAATCGCCCTGACGGTCGTCACGATGTCAGCCGACGACGATGTGTGGAGTTATGCAGAATGTGTGGACTACGCAAGAGCCCACAACATCAACCTGCAAAAGCTGCGGCTCAACGAGCAGACGGCCGAATACAACATTGAGGAGGCAAAGGCCCAATGGCAGCCGTCGCTCGATTTCAGCACCTCCCACGGCTATACCAACATGCCATGGGGCAACTCCAGCAAAAACACCTACAACGGACAGATTGGTCTCAATGCCGGTTGGACAGTATGGAACGGCGGTGAGCGAGAGAAAAACATCGAGCGCAACAAACTGAATGCCGAAATCAGCCAGATTGACACGGCCGATGCACTGCGCACACTGGAAACGGACCTCTTGCAAGTCTATCTAAACATTCTCTATGCCAAGGAGAACATCCTTATCTATGATGAGGCTGAAAAACTGAGTGCCGCCCAAGCGGAACGCATGAAGGCTCTCTGGGAATCAGGTCGGGCCTCAAAAGTGGATTACGCCCAATTAAAGGCACAAAATGAACAGGACAAATACAACCTTGTCAATGCAATCGGCACATACGACACACGCCGGACGGAGCTGAAGAAGCTTCTCGAACTCGGCATTGACAAAAATGTGGAGCTCGCAGATGTTGAGATTACGGCCGAACAGATCTTGGCAACATTGCCATCGATGGAAGACAGTTTCAAGCTTGCAGTTGAAAACGACCTGCAGTTGCAAAGCCTTAAACTGGAGCAGGAAGGCGCAGAACTGGACGTGGACATTGCCAAAGCACAGGGTCGCCCCAATATTTCGCTCAATGCCGGTGTCGGAACCGGATACTATGCGCCCGGAGGTGCATTTGGCGACCAACTGAAACAGGCCTGGAATGAGAACATTGGTCTTTCGCTCTCAATTCCCATTTTGGACAACAAGCGTACAAAAATGGCTGTGGCAAGGGCAAAAGTGCAGGAATTGAGCACACAACTCGACACGGACCAAAGGTATACAGACCTTGCTCAGGCAGTGGAAAGCTGGTATATCGACACCCGCTCCGCACAAAGCCGATACCTGGCGGCAGTGGAACAGGTTGAATCAGCCAAGACGAGCAACGAACTGACCAACGAGCAGTTTAAACTTGGTCTTGTGAATACGATTGAACTTATGACGGCGCACAATAACCTACTTGAGGCGCAACAGTCGCTGCTACAGTCGAAATATATGGCTCTTTTAGGTCAGAAAATGATAGAATATTATAGAACAACAAACGTGACACTATGAATAAAATGACAAAAACCGGATTCGCAGTAGCCCTGTTGCTAACCCTCGGAGCCTGCGGAAAAGAAAACAAGGTATCGCTCGAAACCGTGAAAGCGGAAAAGGGAGAACTTTCAGAGATGGTCACCGCCACCGGAACGTTGGAATCGGTGACATCTGTCGATGTTGGTACGCAGGTTACCGGCATCATCGACAAACTTTATGTTGACTACAACTCCATTGTGACAAAGGGGGAACTGATAGCAGAAATCGAAAAGACAGTGCTCGAAAGTGACTACAAGAGTGCAGAAGCAAGTGTGGTTTCAGCAAAATCCACCTACGAATATGACAAGGAAAACTTCGAGAGGGACAAGAAGCTCCACGACAAGCAGTTGATCAGTGACTATGAGTTTCAAACATCCCAGAAAGACTATGAGGTGGCCAAGGCTGCCTACGACAAGGCGGTTGCCGACCGCGTAAGGGCAGCCAAAAACCTTAACTATGCAGAAATTTACTCGCCGATTGACGGCATTGTGATCTCAAGAGAGGTAGAGGTGGGTCAGACAGTCGTTTCGAGCATGAACGTGGCCAACCTATACACTATTGCCGACCTTGACAATATGCAGGTAGTGGGCGATGTGGATGAAGCCGACATAGGTCAGGTGAAAGTAGGGCAGAAGGTTCAATTCTCTGTGGATGCATATCCGGATGATATGTTTGAAGGCACGGTAACTCAGGTGCGTCTTTCCCCGACCACAGAAAGCAACGTTGTGACATACGAAGTGATTGTGGGCACTGCCAACCCTGACCACAAGCTGATTCCGGGACTTACAGCCAACCTTACCATATACACGATGAGCGAGAAAGATGTGCTATTGCTTCCGGCAAATGCCTTCACATTTGAACCTCAGGATTATCCCGACTCGAAAAATCTTCCTCAGATTGGCAAGGCAATCGACAGATCCAAACTTACAGGCGATGAAAGAGGAATCTGGGTTGTGGAAGGCAACAATCTTGTCAACAAGATTGTTAAGATTGGCATGACAAATGGTATCAAGACCTCCGTGGAAAGTGGACTTGATGAGGGTGCAGTGGTAGCAATCGGCTATACGACAGAAGTCGTTGCCGACCAATCAGAGGCATCATCCGACAAACAGAGTCCGTTTGCACCGCAGCCACCGGACCGCAACAAAAAGAAATAACAGACCATGAGTGATAAAAAAGAGATAATCAAAGTTGAGAAACTCCGCCGTGAGTTTATTGTGGGTGGCGAGAAGGTAAAGGCTCTTCGTGGCGTTTCCTTCACGATCCATGAGGGGGAGTTTGTCACCATCATGGGAGCTTCCGGTTCCGGCAAATCGACACTGCTGAATCTTCTTGGGTGTCTTGACACTCCCACATCGGGAGTATATGAACTCGATGGGGTTTCGGTGCAGTCGATGAGCAAAAACCAAAGGGCAGTGACGCGCAACCGCAAGATTGGTTTTGTGTTTCAGAACTACAATCTTCTTCCTAAGACAACAGCATTGGAGAATGTGGAGCTTCCATTGCTCTACAATTCAGCTGTGGGTAGCAAGGAGCGTAAGGAAAGAGCCATCAAAGCGCTGGAGGCAGTAGGGCTTCATGATCGAATCTATCACAAAAGCAACCAGATGTCTGGCGGACAGCAACAGCGTGTGGCAATAGCCCGTGCGCTTGTCAACGACCCTGTGATAATCCTCGCAGATGAGGCTACCGGTAACCTCGACACGCGCACCTCATTCAGTATCCTAACCCTGTTCCAGCATCTGCATGAACGAGGAAGGACCATCATATTTGTGACCCACAACCCAGAGTTGTCGGATTATTCCTCGCGCAACATAGTTTTGCGTGACGGCAAGGTGATTTCTGATACATATAATGATAACCCGAAGTCGGCCAAAGATGCGCTCGAGGCACTTCCCAAAGACAATGACTGATGAATATTGCGAATCTACTTAAAATAGCATTGAAAGCACTCAACAATAATAAGCTGAGGTGCTTTCTTACGATGCTTGGCATTATTATCGGCGTGGCATCTGTCATCACCATGCTTGCCATTGGACAAGGCTCGAAAAACAGTATTAAGGAGCAGATTTCAGAGATGGGCTCAAATATGATCATGATTCATCCAGGCAACATGCAGCGAGGAGGTGTGCGCCAGAGTGCCGACGATATGCAGACGCTTCAGGTGTCGGACTATGAGGCATTGCAACAACTTCCGGGAGTTGCCGCGATCTCTCCCTCTGTTAACTCCTCGGGTCAGCTTGTCAATGGCAACAACAACTATCCATCGACAGTGTATGGAATCACCCCCGACTACCTTGACATCAGGAAACTGAAAGTGAAGGAGGGAAGCATGTTTACCGACCATGACATTACTACAGCAGCGAAGGTTTGCGTCTTAGGTAAGACTGTGGTCGACAACCTTTTCCCAAACGGAGATGATCCGGTGGGGAAGGTAATCCGATTCGGCAAAATACCGATGACTGTGATTGGTGTGCTTGAATCCAAGGGTACCAATTCCATGGGCATGGACCAGGACGATGTGGTGCTTGCGCCATATACAACCGTGATGAAGCGTATGCTTGCCATAGACTATATACAGGGCATTTATGCAAGTGCTACGAATGAGGATGAGACAGAGGAAACCATCGATGCCATCACAGAGGTGCTCAGAGCGCAACATAAGATTAAGGAGGAAGCGGATGATGACTTTGAAATCCGTTCGCAACAGGAGCTGAGCGAGATGATGAACTCCACGTCGGACATGATGACAGTGCTTTTGGCTTGTATTGCCGGCATATCACTTCTTGTAGGCGGTATCGGCATCATGAACATCATGTTTGTGTCAGTGACCGAACGCACGCGGGAGATAGGTCTTCGAATGTCGATTGGGGCAAGAGGTATCGACATCCTCTCACAATTCCTTATTGAAGCTGTTATAATAAGTGTGACCGGAGGTGTCATAGGAATATTGCTTGGATTCTTGGCTTCCTGGCTTGTGACAGTAATAGCCAATTGGCCGGTATATATACAGATGTATTCGGTGGTATTGTCGTTTGCAGTCTGCACCATCACCGGAGTCTTCTTCGGATGGTATCCGGCCAAAAAGGCTGCAAGTCTTGATCCAATCGAGGCGATACGTTATGAATAAAGAATTAATAATCAATAATTAAAAAATTATGAGAAAGAAAATTGCATTACTTGGACTCTTCCTTGCCATGATGTGCGTGGGCACTGCGTTTGCGCAGGATCAAAAAGGGGGAGAAGGTATGCCACCACGCGAAATGCAGCGTCCATCGGCATATGAGTTGGCAAACCAAGTGAAAAACGACTTGAATCTTACAGACAAGGAATACAGCAAGGTGCATTCCGCATACGAGAAATATATCAAGTCGGTGTTTGGCGATGACTCACAGTTCAGCCAGCGTCCACAGGGTAATCGTCCCGGTGGTCCCGGTGGTCCCGGTGGTCCCGGCGGCCCCGGCGGTGGCGGCCCCGGTGGTGGCGGTGGTCCACGTGGTGGCATGGGTGGCCCCGGTGGTGGTGGAATGCCTCCGCAGGGTGGAATGGATAATTCCAATGGTAATTTTGGAGGTCAGCAAGGTCAGAGACCCGCCCCGACAAAAGAGATGACTGAAGACATGGAGAAATTCCAGAAAACAGTGAAGAAGGCTGACGAAAAACTCTGCAAGAGCGTGAAGAAAGTCTTGAAGAAATATCCGGCGAAGTATGAGCAATGGCTTCAGATCAAAGACCGCCAGATGGACCGTATGTTTCCCAAGCCCCCGGCACCCAAAGGAGACAAACCCGGTGATGAATAAAAATAAAATCCCGAATCGCAATGATTCGGGATTTTATTTTTTTTGAAGCCTTATTTTTTCTTTTTGGATTTTGTGTCGGTTAGAGGCATCTTGGCGACCACACGATTGGCAAGTGTCATTTTGTCGAGTGGGTGGATATCGTTCCACTCGCCAAGATCATAGTTTTCCACAAGGGTGCAGTTGTCAAGGCTCTCGCAGGTCTTTTTTTGAACCTCACGCATCTCAGCCCAGGCAGCGCGGCCACCTGCATTTGACTCCGGCATATAATTTGCCAGCTCCACGATGTAGAAGGGTAGTGCCGGATCCTTGCGGTCTTCGCGCCATAGGCCTATCATCTTGGTGAGCAGGTCGCCATACTCATTTCGGTTGCTCACATTGCTCTCACCTTGATACCAGACCACATTACCGACACCATATTTGGAGATGGGTGCTATCATGGAATTATAAAGCACGGTGGGGGAGTAGCACCAGAAAGTGCTTCCGGGGGCAGATGGCATGCGCATACCCTGCCGGTATTTCCAATTGCCTTCGAGAGATATTTCATCACCACCATCAAACACTAACTTATACGGTTTTTCGGGGATAAACTCACCGCGACCGCCATTCGAGACAAGCCGCACGGCGATAGTGTTTTCTCCGGGTTGGAGAAGGCCTTCACGCAATTTATATTTGCGTGGAGGATAGCAGTAGGAGACGGTGCCGACAAACTCACCATTTACGTAGGTGGAATCGGAATCCACAAGAACACCCATTCGCAGCATGGCAGGTTTTGAGGCAAGTTCGGCAGGCACATTCACCTTCCTGACAAACCAATGGCTACCTCCCATATTATTCACACCATCGTTGGTCCAGCTGGTATCCTTCAAAATATCGACATCCTGCCAGTTTGAGACATCGGTTGCCTTAGACTCCCAGTGTTGTTTCGTTCCGGGGTCACCAGCCCAAAGGGCGGCATTCCAGCGGCTCTGTTTCTCACGTTCAGTGGCGGATACGCGGTCGCGATAAGCGGTGTCTCGGTCTATCATCAACTGGGCGCACTGGCGTGGATATGCAGAGAGTGATTTTTCGCTCATCCAGGCTTCGATGGGTGTTCCACCCCAGCTGCAGTTGATGATGCCGACGGGGCGACCGGTCTTTGCGTTCATGTCCATGGCAATGAAGTAGCCGAGGGCAGAGAAATTGGCACTTGTAGATGGGGATGTCTTCACCCATTGTCCTCCGTGGAGATCAGATTCGGGGCCATCGAAAGCCACTTCCTTCGGAGCGATAAACTGGCGCACCTTATCGTTGGAATATTTGGCGATTGTGTCGCCATACATGTCCTCAACACGATAGACATAAAGTTCCATGTTGCTCTGACCCGAGCAAAGCACCACGTCGCCGCTAAGGACATCGCTGATGGTTTTGTCGCCCAGTTGGATGGTGTAGGGTCCACCCGGTTTGAGTGCAGGCAATTGGACTTCCCAATTGCCGTAGGCATCTGCCTTTACCTTTGCCTTACGGCTGTTGTTGATTTTCACGTCGAAAGACTCGTTGGGGTCGGCAGAGCCCCAGAGGGAGAGGGGTTTGGAATACTCCACCACCATACCATCCTGGATTATGGCGGCCGGCTTCACCACCGCCACGGCAGAGAAAGCGCAGCAGTAAGCCGCTATCAAAAATATCTTCTTCATCTATCGGTTAGTTTGATTTGAAATTCAGTTTTTTAATCGAGATATCTCGATTTTTCTCGAGATATCTCGTGTTATCTCGATTTTTCCGAGTTTTATCAAGATTTCGCGAGGTATCTCGGGTTTTCTCGAGTTTTTCTCGAGTTTTCTCGCTATTGGATTGGCAAAATGCCATTGCATTCCGGATAGCTGCTGCATCCCCAGAATTCCCGACCGAGCATGTTGCCTTTCTTCTGCATCCTCCGAAACATAGGCTTGCCACTGATGTGCTCTGCTGCGTCATGAAGTAAACTGTTGGAATAATTTGGTTTATCCAAATGCATCTTCCATAAAGTACTCAACTTTCGGTTTTAGAGTTTTGTTAATAAAATAAAATATAACATTATGGATAGCAAAGATTTGACCTCAACGCCGATGT
>CAYMBR010000078.1:0-9343 GCA_964388725.1 uncultured Sangeribacter sp.
TTCTCCTATTTCATCCTATGTTTAATTTTACACCCCTTTTTGGAGTGGACTCATCAGAATTTTCAGGGAAGTCCATAACAGAAATCCGCCAAAATAGAGACTTGATATTAATGGCAGATGATTCAATTGTCATAAAGTTGCGAATGGCAGACAAAAAGCACAAATTGGCAAAGAAAGATGGTTATCGCCTGATACATATTGTATCCAGAACAAATGAGACAGTTGTATTCTTGGACATCTACCCCAAAAGGGGACCTCTGCAACAAATCACAATATCCGACAAGGAATTGACAGAACTCCTGAACAAATTCTCCGAGGAAGCCATTTTGGTCAGCTTCTACCATTCCCGATTTAATAAATTTTTAAAACAATAATTTCCGATACAAATTCCAACTTATGGATGACAATTGTATTGTAAAGAATCAAGATTGTATGCAGGTATTTCTCTTTTGATTTGACGGACTCCCTCCATTTGAACTTGTGCAAAAAATGCACAAGTTGAATCTCGAGTTAATTCGCCTTCTTGATATATTCGCTTAATGTGACGTTGTATTGTTGATCTGTCTCGTTGAAACAGATCTGCCATTTTGTCCGCAGTAAGCCATACGCTTTCATTGGAGAGTCGAACTTCTATTTTCGACTCTCCGCCAATTAAAAAAATCAAATCCACAAATTCTTTTTTATGTTTAAAAACATAAAATTTTATATAAATATTTATTTTTTATTCTGCCGATGCAAGAATATCAAATTTTTTATGTACCTTTGTAATTCACATAAAAGGATTTTATAAATATGGCAGGAAGAGATATATATCCTATAGGTCAACAGGATTTCAAGGTGCTTCGTGAAAACGAGGCCTTATACATCGACAAGACTCATTTTATCGACAAATTAGTCAAGTCAAAAAGCCAGTATTATTTTCTGGCCAGACCCCGTCGTTTCGGGAAAAGTCTTTTTCTTTCCACGCTGAGATACTTCTTTGAAGGAGAACGGCAACTCTTCAAAGAACTATTCATTGACTCTACCGATTGGAACTGGGATAAATATCCTGTGCTTTATATCGACCTCAACAGCGGAGAATATACGGATCCCAACAATCTTGACTTTGTAATAGACTATCTACTTTCACAATGGGAACGTAAATATGAAGTAGAAAAGATTTATGCCGACAGCACCACCCGATTTCGCAACATAATAGAAAGAGTGCATGAAAAAACCGGAAAGCAGGTGGTAATTCTCGTAGATGAATACGACAAACCACTTGTGAAGAATCTTGACAAAGATGAATTTGACGCATATAGGGAGAAACTTGCTGCCCTTTACTCTAATTTCAAATCTTGTGCCCAACACATAAAGATTGTCTTTCTGACTGGTGTCAGCCGCTTCAGTAAGTTGAGCGTATTTTCCGGCCTGAACAACCTGAATGACATAACATTCGACAATGAGTTTGCTGATGTCTGCGGCATCACCGAGCGTGAACTGCTCGATAATTTCCAAATGGGAATTGAAGATATCGCTGAGAAATATGATATTTCGCTTGATGATGCATGCAAAAGACTTAAAGAAAATTATGATGGATACAGATTCGCTGAAGAAGGTAGCGATATCTATAATCCTTGGTCGTTGCTAAACTGCATGCAAAAGCGACTCATTGCAAACTACTGGAATGAAACCGGTTTCCCTTCCATTGTAGCTAAGGCTCTCAAACATATCCATGCAGATCTCGAGGAAATCTTCAACTCGTATTGCAGCATCGACGACCTTAAAGGACTGGACCTTACTGACCCCAACCCTGTTGCACTGATGTATCAGACAGGATATCTGACAATTAAGGAGTTCGACAGGGAATTAGAAATGTTTCATTTAACAGTCCCCAACAAAGAAGTTAGAGAGTCAATTGCCCAAAATATGACAGGATGTTTTATGAATTGAATGAAATCTATAGTATATCTATAGTGAGAATTTTCTGTAGTGGGAATTTAAAAATTGAGATTTTGGGCTGGAAATGGCCGAAATCTCAACTTTTTTTTGTAACTTTGGACGCTTATAGCGGTCAAATGCATAAAGGATACTCTCCGATGAGAGAATATCTTTATGCAAATTTGCTACTATAAGCTTTATAATCAACGAAATTAAAATATCCAAAATATGATTAAGAAACTCTTACTTTCAGCTTTTGCAGTGAGTGCCTCCCTGCTGGCTTCTGCTGCAATCCCGCAGGTTCAGCTGCGGGACATGAACGGCAACTCAGTCGACACCTCTACCCTCAGCAACGATGGCAAACCCTTCGTCATCGATTTCTGGGCCACCTGGTGCAAACCATGCGTGCGCGAACTGAAGGCCATCGCCGATGTATATGACGATTGGGTGGAAGAAACCGGCGTAAAGGTTTACGCAGTAAGTCTCGATGAGGCACAAAACGAACAGAGAGTGAAACCATTCGTCGAAAACAAAGGCTGGGAATATGAAGTCCTCCTTGACCCCAACGGCGATTTCAAACGCCAAATGGGCGTCAGCGATCCCCCTCACGTGTTTGTCGTCGACGGAGAAGGAAATATCGTCTGGAACCATCAGGGCTATGTCGATGGTGGCGAAGAGGAAATTCTTGAAGCCGTCAAAAAGGCCATGAAATAAAAATTCAATGCTTGTGAAAGTTTTGGTTCCAGACCATCAGACCCAACTATAAATGAAAAAGATACTTCTAACTCTTTGCTTGTTTTCAGTGTTCTATGCCTTTGCAGAGGGCTCTGAAAACACTATTGAGAACAATACATCTTCGGAGAGATATCTTTCCAATACTTATACAGAAATATCCTCCGGCAAACCCGAGACCATTTCTACAGATGAGGAAAAATCTCCAAGCGCCTTTTCCACTTGGCTGAAACAGGTACGTGCCAACGGCTCAATCCAGACCGAGTTTCTCATCCCCTACAATTTCAAGGGGGAGAAAACCGGCGAATATGAAAAGGATGTACTCAACAACACCTACTTCGACCTCACCGTGACTGCTCCCCATGTCTCCATAGGAGCCCGTTTCCAATGGACCAAATGGCCTCTCCCGGGCTACGACAAGGATTTCGGCGGCTGGGGTGTCCCCTACATCTGGGGCACTGTCAACTTCAAGCGCTGGCAGGCCACTGTAGGCGATTTCTACGAGCAGTTCGGCTCTGGCCTTATCCTACGCACATATCAGGAACGCTCGCTTGGCGTTGACAACGCCATCCGCGGCGGTCGCGTAAAATTCCAACCTGCCGATGGCCTCCACATCACTGCCCTCGCCGGCAAACAGCGCCGCTATTGGGAGTGGAACTCCGCCTGGCTCTGGGGTGCCGATGCCGAATGGAGCCTCAATGAAACTTTCAAAGAGAAGTTCAACCGCAAATATGGTCTCACCCTTGGCGTCTCCTACGTCGGCAAACACGACAAGGACGAGCAGATTAAGGTCACTCCCTCCGGCACTCTCGTGCCAAATCCGGAATTGGGCTACAACTATTATCTGCATCTGCCGCAAAACACCGCCGCCTTCGACGGCCGGGTGAAACTCCGCGCCCACGATTTCAATTTCCTCTTGGAATACGCCACAAAAAACAACGACCCCAACTCTCTTAATAATTTCACCTACCGTCGCGGTCAGGCTTTCCTCCTATCGGGAACTTACTCCAAAAGCGGTTTCTCCGCAATGCTCCAGGCCAAGCGCAGCGACAATATGGATTTCCGCTCCAAGAGGGTCATAGATGCCGACTATCTGCTCAGCTCTACTGTCAACCATCTTCCGGCATTTACCCTGACCCAGACTTTCGCTCTCGCCGCCATGTATCCCTACGCGACCCAGGCCGACGGCGAATGGGCTTTTCAGGCCGATGTCAGATATCTCTTCAAGAAGAAGACTCCTCTCGGCGGCAAATATGGCACCAACGTGCGCCTTAGCGCAAGCTACATCTCCGGTCTTGACTATTTCAAACCGGCCGGTGCAGTCGCCTCTGACCGCGAACCCGGCACCAACCAATATGGCTCTCCCTTCTGGAAAATCGGGTCGCTCTATTATGCCGACCTCAATTTCGAATTAAACAAGAAGTTGTCGCGGACTTATCAGATGACTTTCTTCTATATGTTCCAGAAATACAACCAGACTATCGTCGAAGGTCACGGCGGCATGGTCACCAGCAGCATCTTCGTCTATGAGGGTCAGTGGAAAATGGCAAAAAAGGCTCAGCTACGTTTTGAAGCCCAGTATCTCCACACCAAACAGGACAAAGGCGACTGGATTGCCGGTCTTGCCGAGGTCTCCTTCGCGCCTCACTGGATGGTGACTCTCACCGACACTTGGAACAGCGCACGCAACGACAACTACTACTCCGTACTTGTCACCTACAATCTCAAAGCCAACCGTTTCACCTTCGGCTATGGCCGCGTCAAGGAAGGCTACAACTGCTCCGGCGGTGTCTGCCGCTGGGTGCCCGAAACAAAAGGCTTCAATCTAACATATAACTACACTTTCTGATGAAAGCATCGCATATATTTTCTTCCCTATGCCTGATTGCGGCTTTCGCTTCCTGCGACAACATCGCTGAAGACGACCGCTACATCAAGGTCGAAAAACCGGTGGTGGAGAGCCCCAAGACTCTCCTGATCATGGAGTTTACTGGCAACAACTGCAAAAACTGCCCCAATGGCGCGGCCACAGTCGATGAGATAAAAGCCGATGAAGGGACCGACAGAGTGATTTCCGTTGGACTGCACCCTTACGGCGACATCAACACAAATCCAATCTATAGCAAATACACTGCCCCCGACTTGCAGGATCTCCGCTCAGATGCAGCCACCGCCCTTTATGAATACTACAAACCAAGCGGTTTCCCATCAGCCATTTTCAATGGACTCGCTTCCTCCATGTCCGGCTCAATTCCCGAATGGATGCAAAAAGCTTCGGAAGCCCTGATCCAGTCGGCTGCCATGAGCATCGATGCGACTTCTTCCTACGATGCAACATCACGACAACTCACCGTGGATTATACCATCAATTTCGGCAATGTGGTCGACAAAGAGCTCAGCGCAACTGTATGGCTCGTCGAGAGCCATATCATGGGCACCCAGATGATGCCCAACGGCAGCCTGAACCTCGACTACGAACATAACCATGTGCTCCGGACTTCGCTCAATGGCGACTGGGGCGAACAGATTGGTGCGCTTTTCGACTCCGACAGCTCCATCTCTAAGTCTGCCTCAATCACTCTGAAGGAAGACTGGGTGGCTGAAAATTGTCATGTCGTGGTCTATGTATATGCCGACAACAACAAGGAAGTGGAACAGGCCGTCCAAATCCCCGTGATTTCCTCTGAAAATTAAGACCTAATTTCCATAAAGAAACGTTAATCTCATGAAAAAATACCTCCTTTGTCTATTGTGTATCCTGCATTGTGCATTGTGTATTAATGCAGCCGATGCGGTGCAATGGGACATCCGACTCGAGGGTGACAACACCGATGCCCCGAAGATTGTGGCCACAGCTACCATAGCGCCGGGCTATCACCTTTATGCCATCGACAATCCGGCCGGCGGCTCCAACCCTCTGGTATTCTATTTCGAAACTTCAGGCTGCCAGACCGACGGTAACCCCGTCGCTGACCATCCCTATACCAAGGAATTTGACGACATTTTCGAGGTGGATCAGCATTTCTATAGCAACAAGGTGACCTTCACCCAAAAACTGAAACCCACCGCTGCCAACTATACTGTTGAGGTGGAGATCAAGGGCCAGGCTTGCAACGACACCGGCTGCACACAGGTCTTTGGCGGCAAAACCCTCAAAGGAACGGCTTCCGTAGCGGCAAAGGCTGCAGCCGCCGAAAATTCCAAAGAAGACAATGCCACAATCCTGCAAGAAAACGCCGAAAACGCCGAAAACGCTGAAAACGCCGAAAACGCCGAAGCCCTGTCGGCTGATGACAATATCATTGCCGCCGACAACCTCTGGGACAACGTTGAGGCGGAACTGAACGAGTTTGAAAACAAATCATCGGAAAACTCCAACAGCCTGCTCTATATCCTTATCGCAGGTTTCTTCGGAGGTCTCATTGCCCTGGTGACCCCCTGCGTATGGCCCATGATACCGATGACAGTGTCGTTCTTCCTTAAGACCAACAAGAAGAGCCGCCGCAAAGCTATCGGTGCCGCTGCCACCTATGGCGGCAGTATAATTGTCATCTACGTGGTGCTGGGTCTTGCCATCTCTGCGATATTCGGTGCCTCTGCCCTCAACGACCTTGCCACCAACGCTGTTTTCAACATCATCTTCTTCCTCCTGCTCGTGGTCTTCGCCATCTCTTTCATGGGTGGTTTCGAACTGACCCTCCCTTCAAGCTGGACCAACAAGATGGACTCAAAGGTGGATGCCACCACCGGCATGCTCTCCATTTTCTTCATGGCTTTCACCCTTGTGTTGGTTTCCTTCAGCTGTACGGGTCCCATCATCGGCACCCTGCTTGTTGAAGCGGCTTCCACAAGCAATTTCGTCACTCCGGCAGTCGGTATGTTTGGCTTTGCGCTTGCACTCGCCCTTCCCTTCACCCTCTTCGCAATGTTCCCCACCATGCTCAACAGCATGCCGAAATCCGGCGGCTGGATGAACACCGTGAAGGTGGTGCTTGGTTTCCTCGAACTCGCCCTCGCCCTCAAGTTCCTCTCGGTGGCCGACCTCGCCTACGGCTGGAGAATCCTCGACCGCGAGGTGTTCGTAAGTCTGTGGATTGTAATCTTTGCCCTTCTCGGAGTATATCTGCTCGGCAAGATCACATTCCCCCACGATGACAAGGTGGAGAAAATCGGCGTGACACGTTTCATGCTTGCCTGCATCTCCCTCTCGTTTGCCATCTATATGATTCCCGGTCTGTGGGGTGCACCCCTTAAGGCCATCAGTGCCTTTGCTCCTCCCACATATACTCAGGATTTCTCGCTCTATCAGGGCGACGTGCACGCGGTGGTGGACGACTACGAGGAGGGTATGCGCCTTGGCAAGGAACTCGGCAAACCCGTGATGCTCGACTTCTCCGGCTATGGCTGCGTCAACTGCCGCAAGATGGAAGCCGCTGTATGGACCGACCCGGAGATCAAGGCCACCATCGATGAGGATTATGTGCTCGTCACCCTTATGGTGGATGAGAAAAAAGCCCTCCCGTCTCCAATAAAAGTTACAGAAAAAGACGGTGCCCAACGCACCCTCCGCACCTATGGCGACAAGTGGAGCTATCTCCAGCGGTCGAAGTTCGGGGCCAATGCCCAGCCTTTCCACGTGCTTGTCGACAACGATGGACATCCCCTCGCGCCGGCTTTCGTCTATGATGAAGACATCCCCAGCTACAAGGCGTTCCTCCGCCAAGGTCTCGAAAACTACTCCAAAAAGAAATAACACATTCCGAATCAACTCCCAGGAGTAATCAAGAGTAATCAGGAGTAAACACGATGAAAAAAATTATTTTCTTAATAACGCTATCACTCCAAGCGGCCTGCGTCCTCGCGCAGACCGCTTCCTCAATTCCCCCTTCAGGGGGCAAGGGGGCTTCCTCCTATTACCTCCTCGCCGACTCTGCCCAATATTTCATCGGCAAGGAGCAATGGAGCGACGCTTCGCGCTGCATCCGCGAGGCCATGCGCCTCGAACCGGCCAATGTGGGCAACATCATGCTCTTCTCAAACCTCGGCCTCGCCACCGGCATGGAGGGGAAATACGGTGAGTCAATGCAGTGCTTCGACATCGCCCTCTCCCGCGCCCCCAAAAGTGTCCCGGTGCTGACTTCCAAGGCTAAGATACAAATTCTATCTTCCGACAACGACGGTGCCCTCGAGACTCTCAACACCATTCTCTCGCTCGACAGCATGGCCCAATGGCCACGTCTCACCCGTGGGCTTCTCCGGCTCAGGTCACAGAATTTCAAAGAGGCGTTTGACGACTTCAATTTCCTCTACAAGAAATTTCCCGACGACTCATGGGGTGCCGGAGGACTTGCCAAATGCATGGAGGCTCAGGGGCGCCCTGCTGAGGCCGCCGGCTATTATCGCGACGCCATCAGCCGCTGCAATCCCGACGATGACGACATCGTGGAGTTTCAGCTCGGACTGATAGAAAATCTCGGACACTCCGGACAACTCCCCGAAGCCCTCGAATATGCCAAGGAGGCCATCAACGCCCATCCGCATGAGGGACGTCTCTACCTCCTCCGGGGCTGGATCAAGAAAAAACTACTTATCTACAGGGAGGCGGAGGCCGACAAAAAACTTGCCATCGATTATGGCGTTGATCCCCAAACCATTGAACAGTTTTTTCCAACTTCTCGCTGACAAAAATTATCTACACCCCTTTCCATTTCCAAATTTTTTATGTACTTTTGCATCCACAAAAGGAACCCATAAACCTATAAACGATGGAATCTCTTCAGCTTCACATAGAATACCTGCTGACACGTTGCGACTGCGTGACCGTGCCGGGGTTCGGTGCGTTTACCGTCACCGAGACTGAGGCTTCCATCAACTTGCAACAAGGGGTCATCACCCCGTGTCGGCGCGAGATTTCTTTCAATTCAAAAATTGTCAACGACGACAAACTACTCTCCCACTCCATCGCCCGCCGATCAAGGATAACTTATGAGGAAGCCAGACAACAGCTATCCGTAATGACCGAAAAACTGCGTTCCGACCTCCGTCAGGAGGGGGAAGTGTCAATGGGTCTTGTAGGTCGGCTGCTCATGGACTCCGAAGGCTATATCACTTTCCAGCCGCGCTCTTCCCGCATCCAGGCCGACATCCTCCCAACTCTCCCACTCTCAATCTCCTCCGACAGCCAAAAACCGGCAACCGAAAACCCAAAACCGAAAACCGAAAACCGTACACCGAAAACCGACAACTCCAACTACTACGTATTCCGTATCCACAAGCATGTGGTGCACGCAGCCGCGATTTTGGCTTTGATTCTCACTATCGGAGTGTCGATGCTGATTCCCTCGAACCACAACAGCGAGCAGCAGAAGGCCTCAGTGGTTCCTATTCCTAAAATGATCGCAGTTCCTGAAATAATCGAGATTCCTGAGATTCTGGATATCCCCGATGTCATTGAGATCCCACAGGATTCCGACTCCTGTGTTGTTGCTGATCCCGAAAGGGGTGATGTATGAAAAGCATTATAAGCAATCATGAATATTCATGATGCCTCCACATTTTTCCACATTTTCTTCAAAAAAATTTGTACAGTCCAAAAAAAAGCATTAACTTTGCACTCGCAAATCGGGGATGACCCGCAAAACTGCGAAAATAGCTCAGTTGGTAGAGCACGACCTTGCCAAGGTCGGGGTCG
>CAYMBR010000079.1:0-9269 GCA_964388725.1 uncultured Sangeribacter sp.
ACCCAAGACCCACAGCTTAGAAGGCTGTTGCTCTATCCAGCTGAGCTACCGGACCGGGACGCATGGCTGCGTTTGGACTGCAAAGGTAGTGATTTTTTTTGGAACTGCCAAATTTTTTTGTGGGGTATTGGAAATTTTGCGTATGGCTCTATCTCATGCCAAATTGATTTTATTGTGAAAAGCGACGAAGCATGGTGTCGGGATCGCTTGCGCGATGGGGATTCTATATCGCTGGCGCGATGGCAATCTTGAGATCGCTGGCGCGATGGAGATTCTATATCGCTGGCGCGATTGAGGGGGCATGCGGCTGATGCCGCATGTACCATGCTAAGATGCGGGGATTGACGTGGGAGCGCCAACATGACGATGTGGACTGCACCGACTACTCGGCGGAGGGAAATCCGACGGCACGGCGGAAGTAGTGGCGGATGGTGCGCCACTTCGGGAAAATCGCAGAGGGGCGCAACGGCCCGTAGCTGACAAGGATAACGGTCAATGCCACCAATACCCATATCAACAGCCATCCATAGATCTCCTTCATCGACACCACCAAAGCCTGTTGCTGCACCATCCCGTAGAGCTGCCCCTGCGGCAGATGGGCAGTTGCCGTATTAACATCGGTAAGATTTGCCCCGAGAAGCACCGCATTCCGCGCCATGGCATGCTGCAGCCACTCGCCGATTATAGCCGGCCCAAGAGTTGCGCTCATCACTGCCCCGAAGAAACCGTTGAGAGTCAACGCCTGGGGGAAGATGAAGAAATGCAGTTTGCTCTCGCCCGGAGTCATGGATGTCAGGAACACAATCGAGATTATCACCGAAGCAAATCCACGCGCCACAAGAGGAATGAACAGCATCTCCTTTTCCAGATTATAGTCTATCATGAAATAGAAATATGCCATATAGACAGCCGCAAGGGCAAACGCAAAGGCGGTCATGGTCTTGTAGCGCCAATGGTTGAGGGCAAAGGTATAATATGTGAAACCGCATCCCAAGACGATGCCGACCACAACATACCAGTTCAAGTCAATGAGGTTAGTCTCATCGAAACCAAGTATGGAGGAGGCATATCCATGCTCAAAGACGTGTTCTGTGGCCATCGGAGTGAAAAATTCAAGATAAATCAGGGCTGCCACCCACACATTGCGGTTTTTCAGCACCGGCCACGAAATATAGGGATGATTCAGGAAAGTGGCTCTCCAAAGATTGAGCACAAGGCAAGCCACTCCTATCAGGGCTGCCCCTATTATTTCGGAAGACTCCCACCAGTCGTAGAAATCGCCATAGACGCAGACGAAGGTGAAACACATCATCACCGCGCTCCAGAGTCCGGCTCCAATCCAGTCGATGCCGAGCAGCGGAAGTTGCATAGGGCCCTTGACGGGGCGAACGAATATCATCACCATTATCATCATCAGCGCAAGCAGCCCCATCATGATATAGTGCATATACTCCCACTGCGAGAAGAATGCCACATATATGGCAGAGAGACCGCTAAGCTGGATGACTCCATCCACTATGATATAGACATAGCAGAAAAAGACCGCCATGTCGCGCTTCGGGGTAATCCAAAGCTGAATGGTGGAGTTGCAGGCGAAAGTGGCCCACATACGAAACCACCCGGCGATGAAACTCACAATCACCAGCACCGCCACGCTCGAGGTGTGGGCACAGATGAATGTGGCCATTATCAGCACAGCGGCACACATCAGCAGGCTCACGCGGTTGGAGAAACGGAACTTGAGCCGGAACATTACGCAGAAATTGATCGACATGCCGATGAGTGATGCATAGCCTGCCATCAGGATGTCTTCCTGCATCAGGGCCGTGGTGCCGACCATGTCGGTGACGGCGGCAAGGTAAAGGCCGCCGGAAAACTGTACAATCAGCACGAAGATGATAAACAGCCACGGCTTCAGCCGACGCGGCACGAAATTCGGCACGTCGGGAATATCGAAAGGACCTACGGGTCCGCCCCAGTCTGCCATATCAATACTTCACCTCACATTCCACATTCATACCGGCACGCAGTTGCGAGAGATCGGTGGTGTCGGTGAGTTCGATTCTTACCGGGACGCGCTGACGCACCTTCACGAAGTTGCCTGCGGAATTGTCCTGAGGCATCAAAGAAAGAGCCGCTCCGGTGGCGGAAGAGAGGGAAACAACCTTCCCGGAGAAAGTCTTGCCCGGAATTGCATCTACCTTAATTTCCACCTCACTGCCATCATGGATATGCTTGAGCTGGGTCTCCTTGAAATTGGCTGTCACCCACACGTCGTTGGCATCCACGATGTCGAGAAGGGTCTGACCCGGCTGGATAAGCTGACCCGCCTGGATTTCCTTGCGAGAAGTGTAACCGTCGCAGGGGGCGGTGATTACGGTATAGGAAAGATTCAGTTCGGCAGTCTCCAAGAGAGCCTTGGTGAGTTCTACGCCAGCATCAG
This sequence comes from uncultured Sangeribacter sp., assembly GCA_964388725.1. Classification (GTDB taxonomy): domain Bacteria; phylum Bacteroidota; class Bacteroidia; order Bacteroidales; family Muribaculaceae; genus Lepagella. The sequence goes on from CAYMBR010000079.1 coordinate 2,444, forward strand.
TCTGGGAGATACGCTGGCGGGTCTCGGCGACGACGGAGGAAGTGGCAGATCGCTGGCTCTTCAGCATCTCATAGCGTGCCTTCTTCGCCTTATAATCGGTCTCCACGCCATCATATTGTTGACGCGTTACGGCATCTTTCTCAAGGAGATTGCGGTAACGCTCGAGATCCACGGCTGCGTTGTCCATCAGCACCTTTGCCTCAGCTATTGAAGCCTCGCTGACAGCGACATTTGCGGAAGCGACACCCACACTGCGGTCGGCGACATCACGGCCTGCCATGGCATTCTGATAGTCGGCACGCGCCTGGGCCACGCGGAGGCGCATGTCGGCATCATCGATGATGACAAGAGTGTCGCCCTTCCTGACGGGTTGGTATTCCTTGAAACGGATTTCCTTTATGTAGCCCTGCACACGGCTATTGACCGGCACAATCTGGCGTTGGACCTGGGCATTGTCGGTAAACTCGACATTGCCGAAATGGAAGAGTTTGGAGCAGACCCATGCGCCTGCCGCCACAATAACAATAAGAGTGAGGATATAGGAGAGTATTTTTTTAGCACGCTTGTTCATATTTTTCCAGTGGTAAAGAGAAGTTTATGATAATAGTAGATGATATTGATTCGGGCGTTGACGAGCTGCTGCTCAGCATCGAGTTTGGAGTTGGCGGCATCGAGCATGTCGGTGATGAGCGCCATCCCCTCCGAATAGCGGGTAAAGATGGTGTTGTAGTTGCGCTCGGCGAGTTCCACGCTCTTTTCCTGGGTCTTCAGTTCCTCGTAGGCCTCCTGATAGTGTACGTAGTCGGCGCGAACCTCCAGACGGGTATCTTCGCGCACGGCCGCCAGTTCATCGTCGGCAACGGCAGTGGCGGCGCGGCTCTTGGCCATCGCCTTGTTGTTTTTGAAGAGTGAGGAGAGATTATACGACACCCCTACCCCGACATACCAATAGCTGAGGTTGCGGTCGATAGGCGGGACCTCCACGAGGATTGGGCCGTCAATGGTCCAGTAGGCCTGCAGACCGACTTTCGGCAGATAGTCGGACTTGGTGAGATCCTCGGCCCGGCGGGAGATGTCGGCTTTGGAGCGGGCGAGGGCAATCCTCGGGGAATTGACGGAAGCCTCATCCTGCCATGCCGACTCGGTGGTCTGAGGCAGGGATTTTGCCAATATTGTCGTGTCGGGAAGCACCTTGGTATTCTCCGGCAGTCCGGCGATGGTCACGAGGTTATTGTTGAGGATATCGAGAGTGTTGTCTATCTTAATCAGCTGAAGCTCAAGGTTGGAGACAAGGAGCTCATAGCGGGTGATGTCGTTTTGGAGTGCAGTGCCCTGCTCATAGCGGACACGCATCTCCTCGAGCACCTTGCGGGCCTGGGAGAGGTTGTTCTCCACCACCGACCGGAGGTTGCGGAATTTATAGATGTCGAGATAGAAGCCGGTGAGCTGAAAGCGGATGTTGTCACGCTTCAGTTCGGAGGCATATCTGGAAGCGGTCAGTTTCAACTCGGTGAGTTTTACTCCGGATGTAAGTGCACCGCCGGTATAGACGGGTTGGGAGACGCCTACCGATAGGCCATTGCCGAAATGTGGGATGGGGGCTTTCTGATAGTCGGAGAAATTGCGTTTTGTGGTGAAACCGTCGCCGATGTAGCTGAGTGAGAGGTTGGCCTCAATGTCGGGGAGATAGGCGGAGCGTGCCACGCGGATTTCCTGTCCGGCCTCCTCTTCGGCGGAGAACGACGGGCGGAGCTGAAGACTGTTTTGCTCGGCGGTTTGGTAAAGCTCCTCTAGGGTGATTACCTTTGCATCCTGTCCGAGAGCACACACTCCGCCGCCCAGCAGCACGGAAAGTACCGGCACTGCGAGCAATCGGGGATTGATCATTATATGGTGAAAGATTATGGTTTATGGATTAGAGTTTAATTTATGGGAGGACACCTCCGCAATGCTTACGGAGCACAGTAACAAATATCACAGTCTTTAGTAAAATATCAAAAGAAGATATAGGAGTCTTTTGAAGGAAGCACCGTGAAGTATTTACCTGATAAATAATGCCTTGAATTAAGAGAAACAGGGGGCGGTACTCTTCCAGTTTTCTTTGAAAGCGTAGTTTTGGGAATGCAACAATTGTGCGCTTGAAATTGAATTGGAAACTCTCATTTTGAGGCCGCTCTTTGTGAACGACAGTGCAAAATTACAAAAAAATTGGCAAATTGGCAAATTTTTATGGCTAAGTAGCGACGAAGAAGGAAGGCACCGACTCATGCCGGTGTCTTCGAAGAAGAGTTGATTCTTGCGCATTTCCAATAAAAAAATTACAAATACAAATCAAAATTTACGGAAACTTTCGCGTCATTACTGCTTAATTATATATATTGATTATAGTGATATATGCTTTTTGTTTAGGGTTTAGGGTTTAGGGTTTAGTTTATTGATTATCTTGTTTACACTTGAGTACGCTTGTTTACACTTGAGTACTCTTGGCTATGCCCGGATATTTAGAGTTTTACTTCGAGTCTGGAGCCGGAGTATTTCACCTCATAGCCGGGAGCATTACGGTCGTAGGGGACCGGATGAGTGGGCGACACCTTGATCATATTGAAGGTGCGCTCTTTCAGCATTCCGGGGAATGAGCCCTGGCGGTCGCCGATGGTGAGTGTGCCGGTGGCGTTATTATACGAGAAGGGTATCATGGCGTAGGCCCCCTTTTCGTAGTTGTAGTTGAGATTTTCATCCTCATAGAGGGTGAACTCCCCATCCTCACCTTCATAGACATAGAGATTGATCACATCAGCCGGTTTTTCGTCGGAGTATTGCATTGCCGGGCCATAAGGTATGATTGCGCCGGAGCGGACGAAGAGAGGCAGACGCTCGTAGGGAGCGGCGGCAACCTTTGTCTCGCCACCCTCGCTGACAACTTTGCCGGTGTAGAAGTCATACCAGATGGAGCCTTTCGGGAAATAAACCTCACGGGAGCGGGCATTGTATTCGTAAACCGGGGCCACGAGGAAGGCATTGCCAAACATATATTGGTCGCCAATGTTGCGGGTGGCGGCATCTGAAGTGAACTCCATCACCATCGGACGCATCACCGTGTAATCATCGAAATGGGTCTTGCCGGCGAGTGAATAGATATAAGGCATCAGGTCATAGCGCAGGTTGGTGTAATACACCACCGACTTATACGCCGGATGATCTTCTGGTGCGATGTTGAAGATCTCTCGGTAGGGCCACTGGCCGTGGGCGCGGAAGAGGGGGGCAAACGCGCCAAACTGATACCAGCGGGTGTTGAGTTCGCGCCATTCCTTGAGGTCGGGATTTTCCCTGCCGCTCTGCAGATACTCAGCCTGGGCCTTCACATAGCGGTCTTCAACGCAGAAGCCGCCGATGTCCATGGTCCACCATGGAATGCCGCTCACCGAGAAGTTTAGGCCCGCTGAAATCTGCGCCTTCATGTCTTCCCAGCGGGTTGCGATGTCTCCGCTCCAGGTGGCAGTGGAATAACGCTGCTGCCCGGCGAACCCGCTGCGGGTGAGCAGGAACACGCGCTTGTTGGGATCCACGCCACGCTGGCCATTGTAGATGGCATCTGCATTCTCAAGGGCGTATGCGTTGAAATATTTTGTGGATGGACCGAGAGCGGTCGGAGTGATGAGATCCTTGCGATATTGGATGTCGGTGCAGTCGCGGATGTTGGGCTCAGAGGCATCCATCCACCATGCATCTATGCCGAGGGGGACGTAATGGTCGTTGATCTGGCTCCAGAAGAGTTTGCGGGCATCGGGGTCGTAGGCATCATAGAAAGAACCGAGATAGCCGGGGCCTACCCAGTCGCGGATGCTGTCCTTTACCGGGAGCTGATACATCCATCCATTCTTGTCGAATTCCTTATAATGCTCGGTGGTTACATAGAACTTCGGCCAAACTGAGATCATAAGGCGGGCGTTCATGTCGTGGATGGTATCCACCATACCCTTCGGGTCGGGGAAACGTTCGCGGTCGAACTCATGGCTGCCCCATGAATCCTGTTTCCAATGGAGCCAGTCGATCACGATGTTGTCGATTGGAATGCCACGGCGGCGGAACTCGGCAAGGGTAGAGAGCACCTCCTCCTGGGTGTTGTATTTCTCGCGACTCTGCCAGTAGCCCATGGCCCATTTCGGCATAATCGGGGCTTTTCCGGTGAGCTGGCGATAACCCTTTATGACGTCGTCCATGTCGTCGCCATATACGAAGTAATAGTCGATTTCATCCTGCATCTCGCCCCACCAGCTCATTTCCATCTGCTCTTTGGGGTCACGCGGGTCATAGACGCGTAGGCCGCAGTAGGCCACGCTTCCGTTGGGTTCCCATTTTATCTTTATGGGGACTCGCTTGCCGGCCTCAAGATTTGCCGAGAATTTAAAGCTGTTGGGATTCCAGGCGGTGCGCCAACGCTCCGGCACCACCTCCTTGCCATCGATGAAAACCTTCTGATAGCCGGAATAGTAAAGGATAAACTTATATTCGCCGGTTTCGGAAGCCTCAATCTCACCCTCGTAGGTGACATGGCTGCCGGCGAAATTAAAGTTGCGGGGGAGATTGACCACATGGTCAAGGTCGCCGCGGATGAGATGCTCGAAATAAATTGAGTCCTCACGCTGCACGAGAGTGCCTTCGTCTTTATTGGCCGGCACATACGTTCCGGTCAGTGCACCTTCCTTGCCATCCTTGTCGAAGAGCTTGAAGACCCCGCCGAGCTGCTTATAGCCATCCGGATTTCCGAAGCGGCAAAGGGAGTAGCTGTCCCAAAGGATGCCATAATTGTCGGTGGAAACGACAAACGGCACCGAGACTTTGGTGTTGTATTGGAAAAGCTCCTCGTTTTTGCCTTTATAGTTGAACTCATCGCTCTGGTGCTGGCCAAGGCCATAGATGCCCTCCTCGTCGGAAAGTGATTCAAACACCTGGCGAACAGTATAGCCCCTTGTGCCTTCCACCTCAATCGGGGAGAATTCGCGGCCGCCATCGGCTTCAGCAAGAATCATCTTGCCATCTTTGTCATAGAATTTCACATCACCCGAAGAAAGGGACACTGTGGCTTTGACAGATGCGGTGACCACTGAGACTGTGGAGTCAGTCTCTTCCACCTTGAATTCAGGCTTCGACTTTTGGTCCACCACCACAAGGCTGGTGTCATTGCTGAAGAAATTGTCGGGGGTGGCCGAGACGCGGATAATCTTGTCGCTGAGCACCTGGAGGCGCACCTTGCGGACATCATTTTCGCCTTTTGAATCGACATTGACCACAATGCCATTTTTGTCGGTCTTGTAGCCGTGAGACCCACAGGAGACGAGGGCCAGGGCGGTCAGCAAAACTGCTGGGAAGCGTGAGATTTTCATCAATATTCTTAATTTTGTTGTTAGGGTTCTACTTAAAAGTTATTTTCTATAATGAGATGAATTCGATATGCAGTAATTTTGATAGTGCAAATTTACGACCAAATAAAGAAAAAATTTATTAATAATGTTAAATAAGACTGACAAAATAGCCATTCTGACAATTTGAAATGATATGGAAAGGGGGTCGAAATGTTAACACAATGCTTTTCTAATTGATATTATTCTCTTGATATACAGAAGGCAACATGCCAAATTCATCTTTGAAATATTTGCTGAAATATTTGGGGTTGTTGAATCCGCATTTGTAGGCTATTTCCGACACATTGAGCTGGCTCTCGCGCAGGAGCTGCGCGGCGCGTTTCAATCGTATTATACGGATGAACTCTATGGGTGTTTTGCCGTCAGGATTATCAGGGGGATATTGGAGGTGGCGACATCAGATTTCAGACGTCGGCAGAGTTCTATTCCATCCATCTCTGGCATCATCAGGTCGCTTATGATGAGGTCGGGCATGGAAATTCTGATTTTTTGCAATGCTATATTGCCATTTGCGGCAGTCATCACAGAATAGTCCTGGGCGAATTCCTCTGAAATAAGTTTCAATAGGTCGGGACTGTCATCGACCACGAGTATTCGCTGCTTGTCGGGATCGATGGCGGGTTGCTCTGCAGGTTGCCGGTCATTGTCGGTGGTTGCTGTGCCTTGCTCAATATAGTCGCCTTTTATTATAGGCATCGTGACAGTGAAGACTGATCCGCCGCCGGGATTGTCGGCTACAGATACCGAACCCTGATGCAATTTCACGTATTCTGCCACAAGGCTGAGCCCGATTCCGGTTCCAGCTATGTTGTTGTCGGTGTTGGATGCCTGGAAAAACCTGTCGAAGATATGAGGTTTGTCTGCATCTGAGATTCCCTTGCCGGTGTCGCTCACTTTTATAGTCAGGGAGTCGTGGTCAGAACTGATGTTCATGCTCACTTCTCCGCCATCGGGAGTATATTTGAAAGCATTTGATAGAAGATTCATTATGGTCTTTCCCATTTTGTCTTCGTCGAAAACCATATTGATTTTGTCGGAGGAAGACGAGAAAATAAATCTTATTTTCTTCTTTTCGGAAAACGACAGGAACGAGTCGCCATCCTGATGGATGGCATTGAGCATATTGCTTGCAAGATTCTCGTTGACCGGCAGGTGACGCAGGTTGATGGTTCCATTTGCAAGTAGGCAGCCTAATATTGTATAAATAACAATTAACAACCCCCCTATGACGCATAATTATCTATTTAAACATCAATATTACATATTTGCACGGCAAAATTAATTAAAAATACAGAAAATGCAACATTCGATTTTATGTTATTTAGCATATTCCATAGCATTAGTTGACATTTTATACCTTAATTTGCAACAAACGCAAAGTAGATGCTAAAAAAGTACCACCT
>CAYMBR010000080.1:0-9173 GCA_964388725.1 uncultured Sangeribacter sp.
CAAAACAACATCGAAAGTTACAAATCCATTCACATTCACAGATGAGTGAAATCACAGACGACATAACACTATCAGCGGAAGAATCGCAGAATGAAGGGAGTCCAAAACAGAGAAGCCCTTTCATGCTACTGCTCGACATCCTTTTCACCGGCACAGCGGGGTGGAAACGCCTCCGCCGATCACGACTGACTTCCGAACAGACAGCCGCAGGATGCTTCTACCCTATCTTGGCACTTGTGGCGGTATGCCGTTTCGCCGACTGGTTTTATCTTCCGGAATTCGACCTTGCAGCCACAATAGTGTCGGCAGCCTCAATATTTGCATCATTCTTTTTCAGTTACTTTGCCGCCCAGGTGATCTGCAGATGGTTTTTTCCGGCCGAAGCAAAAGGAAAAACCGAAACCGGATATTTCAAGCTTTTGGTGCAATACGCCCTGTCGAGCCTTGCGCTATTCTGGATTCCCGCAGAACTGCTCCCCGTTTTGGAGCCCATAACGGTGTTTCTACCTATATGGACCGTGTTTATCATCACCAAGGGAGTGCGATTCTTGCGGCTACCGGAAAACTACAAAAACCGATGCATGGTTGCAATTATCGTATCAATAGTCCTGACACCCTACCTGTTCATCTGGCTGTGTGAAAAAATATTTTAATCAATGGAAGCTTCAAAAGTAAATATAAAAAATAAACGAGCCTATTTCGACTACGAGATTGGCGACACCTACACTGCAGGAATGGTGCTGACCGGAACCGAGATAAAGTCGATAAGAGAGGGAAAAGCCTCCCTTGCCGACACCTATTGCCTGGTGGAGCATGGAGAGGTATGGGTCAAGGGGATGAACATATCTGAGTATTTCTATGGCTCATATAATAACCACGTGGCGCGCCGCGACCGCAAACTGCTGCTGTCGAAAAAGGAAATTGCGAAGATTGAAAAAGCCATCGCCGACCCCGGCTATACCCTGATTCCCCTGAAGATTTTCATCAATGAGCGGGGATATGCCAAACTGCTGATCGGAGTGGCACGAGGCAAGAAACAATACGACAAACGCCAGTCGATCAAGGAACGCGAAGACAAGCGTATGCTCGACCGGATGATGAAGAAATGAGAAAACTCGAACTCCTCGCCCCTGCCGGCAACCACGACATTGCGGTGCAGGCAATCCTTCATGGCGCCGACGCCGTCTACATTGGCGCGTCGAGCCATGGAGCGCGTAGCAATGCAGCCAACAGCATCGACGACATACGTCGCACAGTGGATTTTGCCCACATATATCGTGCCAAAGTGTATGTGACGGTCAACACCATTGTCTATGAAAAGGAATTGAGGCCGGTGGAACGGCTTATAACCGACCTCTACCGAGCTGGAGTTGACGCCATCATAGTCCAGGACATGTCAATCCTGCGAATGGACATACCACCAATCCAGCTTCACGCCAGCACCCAATGCGATATCCGCACCCCGGGAAAAGCGCGGTTTCTGCAGGAAGTAGGATTCAGCCAATTAGTACTTCCCCGAGAGTTGACACTTCAGGAGATTAGGTACATTGCCGATGCGGTTGATGTTCCGGTGGAATGTTTTGTACATGGAGCACTTTGTGTCAGTTATTCAGGCAGATGCCATGCAAGCCAATCCACCTGCGGACGCAGTGCCAACCGTGGTGAATGTGCACAGCTCTGCCGCCTGTCATACACTCTTACTGATGCCAACGGCAAGGTGATATGCCGCGACAAACATCTCCTCTCGCTCCGCGACTTCAACACTTTAGATCTCATACCCGAAATGATTGCTGCCGGAGTCTCCAGTTTCAAAATTGAAGGAAGGCTCAAGGATGCGGCCTACGTCAAAAATGTAGTGGCTGCCTATCGAAGAATAATAGACGACGTAATCTCTGCGAATCCCGACCAATACTGCAGAAGCAGTTTCGGGAGATCTGAAATAGATTTTGAACCCAACCTATCGAAATCTTTCAACAGAGGATTTACCCATTATTTCCTTAACCAGCGCAGCCCCAATTCTATCATATCGCCCGACACTCCCAAATCGCTCGGAGAGCCCATTGATGATGTCGGCCAACTCAACAATGGCGACGGGATCAGTTTTTTTGACTCAAAGGGCAATTACTCCGGCGCATTGGTCAATGGAGTCAGTGGAAGCCGAATCATAACGGCAAAACCGGCGGATATTCCAAAGAACGCTCAAATCTACCGGACTTTCGACAGAATTTGGGACAAGAAGATGCAGGGAGAGACTGCATCGAGAAAAATAGCAGTGTCATTTTATCTCGACAATACCGGCCTTACCGCAAGAGATGAACGAGGATGTATGGTGCGTCTGCCACTTGAAGTGACCCGCGATGTGGCCCGAAAAGAGATGGACTACTCCCCAATCTTCGCAAAATTGGGCAACACCCACTATCGTTTGGAAAAATTCAGTTCCGAACTCGACAAGTCGGTTTTTATACCAGCCGGTGAGTTGACACAACTGAGACGTGATGCAACAGAGGCTCTCGACAAGGCAAACATAACCACTTACCGGTTTGAACCTCGAGCAAAAGAAAACATAGAAGCGCGATATATGACCGACAATCTCACATATCGCGACAATGTGGCCAATACTCCGGCAACCCAATTCTACAAAGAGCACGGGGTGAAGATCATAGAGCCGGCCATTGAGGTGAAAAGAGATGAAAATGCCAAAATAAGGGTTATGACCACACGCCACTGCATTCTCCGCGAACTTGGAATGTGCAAAAAAGAGCAAGTATCTCGCCGCATAGACGAACCGCTCACATTGTCTTCCGGCAAAAGCAAATTCACTCTAAAATTCAACTGTCGTGACTGCGAGATGCAGGTTTGGGAATAGAGACAGACATGATGCAATAAATCAGAAATTTTTTCGTTGATATATAGATATGGGAAAAAGAAAACTACTCTATATATTGATGTCGTTGGCAGCTGGAGGATCAATGTCTGCCCAGTCTTTGTCGTTTCATGGCAATTCGCTGAGAGTAATTGAGGAAACTCCGGAAAAATCCACGGGGCTTGAGATGATTTATGTGCTTTATTCCATTTCCGGCGTGACAGCATCATATACATCCACATCGGGCAATCAAATCCGGTGGATGCAATATGGCAATCTCGGAGGTGGCCATGCCGAAGAGGTGGCATCCGCACAGAATGGCAACACAAGCACCTTGTCTTCCTTAGAGGGCGACAAAGGCTATATAGTGCAGGATGGTGACCGTCAATACTGTTTCTGGATAACCGACTATAGCCAACACCGGCTTCGGCTGACTTCAGTCAGCACATCTTCCGATCAGGAATGTGGAGTCAGCATAATCGACGTGGCCGGAAGCGGTGCCCCCATCAGATACTACACAATCAACGGACAGCAAAAGACACTTGACCAGGAAATAACCGTGGAATACAACACCCAGGAATGGTCTGACCAAATGGAGAACTTCCAGCAGACACTTGTTAGCGCATCATTCGAGAGTTTTCAGTCATCATATCGACTAAGCCCTCCAAACTACTGTGCAACCCGCTTCACAGTGACCGGTGACAAGTTTCTCAGGATATGGAACTGGGAAGAATCGGCGGAATCAGTCACCATCGAACCGACATCAGTAGATGCAATGACATTTGCGATCAGTGAATCCTCATCTGCTGACGATGATACAGCAGCAAGCAATAAGATTGGCAGCGATGAAACTGACGGACTCGGAGGTTCCGCGCCATGCAGCATATCCTTTCAGGCATACGTGACAGATGGAGTTATCCACAATGAATGGCAACTTACGGATGACCCCACATTTGAAGAAATTGACTATCGTTTCACCACCCAGGACCTCGACTATACATTTCTTGAAGAAGGGACCCACTATCTTCGCTACATAGGCAGCAACTCAGATGGCAGCTGCGAGTATGTCAGCGACACATACGAGGTAAGCATTGGAGAGAGTCAGCTATTGATTCCCAATGCATTTTCTCCAAACGGCGATGGAGTCAACGATGAATGGAAAGTGGCATACCGTTCGCTTTTGACATTCGACTGCCATATTTTCGACCGCAACGGGCATCAGGTGTGTCATCTGACCTCTCCCGACCAAGGCTGGGATGGCAAAGTCGGAGGAAAAACCGTCAAGTCAGGTGTTTTCTATTATGTGATCCAGGCCACTGGTTCGGATGGCAAGAAATACAACAAAAGCGGAGACATCAACGTGGTGAAATACGTTGGAGGCACGAGCACAAGCAGCCAGTAGTCTTAGATCTCCTCAAAAAAAGAAATATTTTGAACGACATACTTAATCAAACTGAAAACATAGAGGTGGAGGGCGCAAGAGTCCACAACCTCAAAAACATAGACGTAACGATACCGCACAACAGTCTTACGGTCATCACCGGGCTGAGTGGCAGCGGAAAGTCATCACTTGCCTTCGACACCATCTTTGCCGAAGGCCAGCGTCGCTATATAGAGACGTTTTCTGCATACGCACGCAATTTGCTCGGGAACATGGAACGTCCGGACGTTGACAAAATAACCGGACTAAATCCGGTGATCAGCATTGAGCAAAAGACAGTCAACAACAATCCCCGCTCAACTATAGGCACCACCACAGAGATTTATGATTTCTTCCGTCTGCTTTATGCCAGACTGGGAGAGGCCCGCAGCTATATCAGCGGAAAACCGATGATCAAATACACCAAGGAAAAGATCGCTGATATGGTGTCGAAAAATTTCGATGGCAGAAAGATCTATATCCTCGCCCCACTTGTGAAAAACCGCAAAGGTCACTACAAGGAGCTTTTCGAAAATCTCAGGAAGAAAGGCTACATCAATGTGAGAGTCGATGGAGAACTTAAGGAACTGGCTTACGGTATGAAAACCGATCGCTACCGCAACCACAGCATCGAACTTGTCATCGACCGACTGAAAGTGAAGGAAAACGACCAGCAGCGACTCAAACAGGCAATTGATGAAGCCCTTAAGCAGGGCGACAAGCAGATGATGGTGATTGACATGGAAGATGCTTCTGTGCATCATTTCTCACTTCTTCTGATGGATGCAGAGAACGGATTGTCGTATCCCGAACCGGCACCCCACAATTTCTCGTTCAACTCACCACAGGGGGCCTGCCGCAAATGCAAGGGACTCGGAGAAGTCAACATCATAGACATGGAGAAGATTGTGCCGGATCAGAACAAATCAATCTATGAAGGAGGAATAATCCCACTCGGAAAATACAAAAGCAGCTTGATATTCATGCAAATTGAGGCTATCTGCAAGATGCATGGCACCGACATCAAAACCCCGATCAAAAATCTTCCTCCGGAAGTGCTTGACGACATCCTCAACGGCACCGACTCCCGGTTGGTGCTATCCAACTCCACCATGCAGACATATTCCTACGAGTCGAGTTTTGATGGCTTGGTGAAGTATATTGAAGCGCAGCAAAGCGACGACTTTGGCAGTGAAGGGAAGAAATGGAGCGACCAGTTCTATACACGCACTGTATGCCCGGAATGCAATGGTCAGCGGCTAAACAACATTTCGCTTCACTACTACATCGACGGCAAGAATATCGCAGAGGTGTCGAACATGGACATCAAAGAGCTATATGAATGGGCCCTCGGACTTGAAGACCGGGTGGATTCGCAGCGCAAGCTTGTCGCTGTCGAGATTCTGAAAGAAATACGCTCACGGCTGAAATTTCTTCTTGATGTGGGTCTGGATTATCTTTCACTCAACCGCCCGAGTGCATCGCTGTCGGGAGGCGAAAGCCAGCGTATCCGCCTTGCCACGCAGATTGGCAGCCAACTTGTGAATGTGCTATATATCCTCGATGAGCCATCAATAGGCCTTCATCAGAGAGACAACGAGCGACTCATCAACAGCCTTAAGCAATTGCGCGACAACGGCAACTCCATCATTGTGGTGGAACACGACAAGGACATAATGAACGAGTCGGACTATATTGTCGATATAGGTCCGGGAGCCGGAAGGAAAGGTGGCAATGTGGTGTTTCAGGGCACCCCCTACGAGATGAAGCGAACCCATACGCTGACAGCAAGTTTTCTGAATGGAGAACGCGAGATTGAGATACCGGCCATACGCCGCGAAGGCAACGGCAAGACACTTACCATCAAAGGGGCAACCGGGCATAACCTCAAGAATGTGGACGCAGAATTTCCGCTTGGCAAGTTTATCTGCGTCACCGGAGTTTCCGGTTCCGGCAAGTCCAGCCTGATCAACGGCACATTGCATCCCATACTGAGCCAGAAATTCTATCGCTCTCACACCCAGCCTCTTCCATATAAAAGTGTTGAGGGTATTGAGAATGTGGATAAGGTGGTGATTGTGGACCAATCCCCCCTCGGCAGAAGTCCACGGTCGAATCCGGCAACCTATACGGGAGTTTTCACCGACATCCGCAAACTTTATATGGAACTGCCGGAATCAAAGATCCGGGGTTATAAGCCGGGACGATTTTCCTTCAATGTCAGCGGAGGGCGATGCGAGACATGCAAAGGCAATGGCTACCGCACAATTGAGATGAATTTTCTTCCCGATGTGCTTGTGCCATGCGAGGAATGTCATGGCCGTCGCTACAACCGTGAGACCTTGGAGGTGAGATACAAAGGCAAGTCGATTGCCGATGTTCTTGACATGACCATCAATCAGGCAGTGGAATTTTTTGAGAATGTACCGTCTATTCTGAAGAAAATCAAAGTTCTGCAAGATATTGGACTTGGATATCTGAAACTTGGACAACCGTCGAGTACCCTAAGCGGAGGCGAAAACCAGCGAGTCAAACTCGCCACAGAATTGGCCAAAAAAGATACCGGGCGCACTCTCTTTATTCTCGACGAGCCAACCACAGGTCTGCATTTTCAGGATATAAAGGTACTTCTGAAAGTAATCAACCGACTGGTTGACAAGGGCAATACGATGGTGGTGATAGAGCATAATCTTGACGTGATTAAGTCGGCCGACTGGCTGATGGAAATGGGACCTGAAGGTGGACGCGATGGAGGTCAACTCCTTGCCACCGGCACTCCTGAGCAAATATCCAAACTCAATACACCTACAGCCCGTTTTCTGCGCGAAGAACTAAAATCCAATACCAATGATAATGAATAAAAAATTTAATGTGGCGATAGCCGCTCTGCTTGTTTCTACAGCGGCAATTGCAAAAGACTACAGTGTAAAATCTCCTGATGGGAATCTTGATGTCACTGTCAAGGCTGATGACAAGGATCTCAAATGGAGTGTGAAATATGAAGGTCAGATGGTGGTCAATCCATCTGCCATAGACCTGACTTATACAGATGGAGGAAAACTTTCCACAAAATCGACGGTGAAGAAAGCGAAAAGGGAGAAAGTAAATTCAACCTTTGAGACTCCACTCTACCGTAAGTCGAGAGTCTCCGACCAGTATAATCAGTTGTCTCTGACATTTGGCAACGGCAATGAGCTCCAGGTAAGGGCATACGACGATGCAGCGGCCTACCGAATTGTCTTGCACGGGAAAGATTCGGTGGATATAGCATCTGAGACAGCAGAATTCAATTTTGGAGGCGAAAAAAAGGCCTGGATTCCGTATGCCAACGACCTTCGCGACAAGAGCTATCCATATAGTTTTTCTTTTGAAAGCTATTATGACGAGTCTCCTCTTGGCGAGATGTATGCCGACTCACTTGCCTGCACTCCCCTGCTTATTGAACTTGGTGAAGGACGTAAGGCTCTGGTGATTGAGGGCGCATTGATGGATTATCCCGGGATGTTTCTAAAGCGAAGCACTGATGGCAATTCCCTGCAGAGTGTGCATGCACCGGTGCCGTCGGCAGACCGCCAGGGAGGCTACAACCGACTTAACCTTATCCCCACCGCAGCGGAAGATTACATAGCGAGAGTGGCCGGCGATTCAGCACTGCCATGGCGAGTGGTAGCGGTCAGCAACAACGATGCACAACTTGCCGATCTTGATTTTGCCATGCGTCTGGCGGAACCAAACCGCTTAGGAGACACATCATGGATAAAACCGGGGAAGGTGGCATGGGACTGGTGGAACGACTGGGGACTTACCGGAGTGGATTTTGAGGCCGGCATCAACACAGAGACGTATAAGCATTACATTGATTTTGCCTCCCGCAAAGGGCTTGAGTATGTAATTCTTGATGAAGGGTGGGCAAAAGACAGCGGATCGCTTTCCGAAATAAATCCAGACATAGATCTTGAAGCCATAATCAGCCATGCAAACGATAAGAATGTCGGAATAATCTTATGGGCCACATGGCAGCAGCTTCGCAATGACTATGCCAATCTGCTGCGCAAATATGCCGATATGGGAGTAAAGGGTTTCAAGGTTGATTTCTTCGACCGCGATGACCAGACCGTGGTGTCGTCGGTTGCCAAGATTGCGGAGGAAGCCGGCAAGTTGGGGCTTATTCTCGATCTCCATGGTTTCCGTCCGATTGGAATACAAAGGACATATCCCAATATTGTCAATTATGAGGGAGTCAAAGGATTGGAAAACTACAAGTGGGGAACATTCCGTGAAGGAGAGCCCGACCAGCTCCGATATGATGTGACAATTCCGTATATCCGTATGGCTGCGGGTCCGCTTGACTATACTCCCGGAGCGATGACCAACAGCACCAAGGCCTCTTACCGCCCAAGCAATGATGCTCCAATGAGTCTTGGCACGCGGGCGCATCAGGTGGCTATGTATGTGGTGTATGACGGAGCGCTTCAAATGCTTGCTGATTCACCGACGGCCTACGACCGGGAACCGGATTGTGCAGATTTTATGGCGCAAATACCCACGGTCTTTGATGAGACGAAAGTGTTGGTGGGAGAAGTCGGGGAATATGTGGCGACAGCCCGTCGTGTCGGCGATGTATGGTATGTCGGGGCGATGACAAATGCCTCTCCCCGCACGCTTGAACTCCCCCTCGAATTCCTGAATACGGAAAGCACTTATGAAGCAACGATTTTATCGGATGGAATCAACGCATCGAAGCATCCGACTGACTACAAGATTTCCTCAAAGCAGTTGGCAAAGGACTCCTCTCAAACCCTCACAATCGACCTCGCGCCCGGAGGAGGCTGGACCGCCATCCTGACTCCCTCCAATCGATAAAACGAATCATGGATTTATGATGTCTAT
>CAYMBR010000081.1:0-8958 GCA_964388725.1 uncultured Sangeribacter sp.
AGGTATCGCCAACGGATGCGCAAACTCCATCCTCGTTAAGGTTAACCAGATTGGTTCACTGACCGAGACTCTCCGCGCCGTTGAAATGGCTCAGCGCAACAACTACACAGCAGTGATCTCTCACCGTTCAGGTGAAACTGAGGATGCCACAATCGCTGACATCGCAGTTGCAACCAACGCAGGTCAGATCAAGACCGGTAGCGCAAGCCGTTCCGACCGTATGGCCAAGTACAACCAGCTTCTCCGCATTGAAGAGCAGCTTGGTGACAAGGCTGTGTATGGCTACAAGAAGATTGCAAAGAAGTAATTCAAACAATATCGAATATAGAAAGAAAAGGTCTGACTTGCGTCAGGCCTTTTTTTATTGAGCCGCCATTTCATGAAAATTTATGAAATGGTGGTCTTATTCATTTGTTTTGACTTTCGAGTTCCTCTTCTATGAAGATTATCTTCTGTTCGACATCGTTCATTTCGCGATGTATTTTGTCGCGATCTTTGTCGGCGGTGGCATTGTTGAAGTCGGTTTTGAGTTCATTATATTTCTTCTTGAGATATTTGAGATATTCCTCATGACCCAATTCCAAGGCTTCGTTGCTCAGTCTTCTCCTTTTTCTCCTTCGGAAAAATTCAATGATCACTACAACTGTTGCGCATAATATAAAGATAAATATTTTAATCCCGTTTGTCTTATACATAATTGTTAGAATTTTCGTGCAAAATTAATAAATTACCTTGGATTTTCACGCTCTTGTCTTTCTCATTGAAGACAAGGTCTCCAGGAGTAAGGGATGACAGGTCGATGTATGCTCTTATATAAGAATCATAGGAATAGACGGCAATGTGCTTGCCAATCTTGTACCAGTCGTTTCTTTCAGATTTAGCGGTTTTTGTTATAGACATGGATGCAAACGCCATCTTATCTACGGACTTGATATCCTCGTATAAGTCGGTGTGGGCAAAAGTATCGCTGCTTTTACTGCACGAAGCACCAACGAGCAGAATACTTGCCAATATTGAGGATATTGCGGTTAACTTCGTCACTCTTTTGACTCGATTATCCAATTCTCCAGACGACGAGTCTTAGTGTCGAAGTTGGCTCCAATCTTGAAAAGTTTCCTATGGTCTAATTCGAATGGCAGAGCATACTCTTTTTCATTGATCTGCTGCAGAGCCTCTTCCGGTGTACTGTCTATCTTGAATTCCATCAGATAGACATAGTCGGGAGTCTCAACCACCATGTCCATTCTTCCATCACTTGTCTTATATTCTGTATGGGTATAGAATCCCATAAGCTTCATAACCACAAACATCACGTTCTGATAATGAACTTCCTTGTCGCCCGTTATCCAACCGACGGCAGAATACTCTTCACCGTTTTCTTTTCTGATAAGGTCATATGGAATTCCGGCAGTAAATGACTTCAGTTTACTCATGAATGCTTCCGGACGGCCGGCCTCAACATCAAGCACGAATTCTGATATGAGTTGTGACGAATCCCGTCCCCTCATGTAGGAATTCATCAGAAAATCCGAGAATCCCTCCGCGACTTCTTTGTTGGGGAATCCAAGTATATATTGCTTGAATCTGGAGTTGTAGCCCTTTATCGTCAGGTATCCGGTCTGAAAAAACAATGGCACAGGATTAGTCAGATATATATCGGATCCTGTCAGAAGGTTTTCTTTACAGTGATATCCCTCCAACTCTGGTATCGCAAATGTTGCGTTCTCAAGAATCTCCACAAGGTCTGATGTGGTGCCTGTGCTGAACCAATAAGACCCAAACATCTTACCCTTGAACGTATTCAGCAAACTGAACGGATTGTAAATGTCCTCTCCCACTGACGCAAAATGGTATCCATCGTAGTTTGTTTTCAATTCATCGTGAATTTCCTCTACTGTCATATCCATTGCTTTTGCCATATCAGCCATGCTTTCGGCAAAGTATTTGTTCAGTTCCGTCTCGCTGATTCCACATAAGCCGTTGAATTCAGGCAACAACGAAATGTCTTGAAGATTATTGAGTCCGCTGAATATGGATACTTTGCTGAACCGCGACACCCCGGTCAACATTCCAAACTTTATATACTGATCCAGCGATTTGAGCACTCCATAAAAAGCCTGCAACTGGTTGCGGTGTGCCTTCTGAAGTTTTTTATCACTGATAGTTGCCACAAGAGGTTTGTCATATTCATCAATTAAAATCACAACACCGCGTCCGGAAATCTCGTATGCTTTTCTTATAACACTGGCAAATCTATCAACAAGTTTATCCGATTCTTTTTCAATGTTATACAACTTTTCCCAATGCTTCAGGTTGACATCAAGTATGGATGTCAGGCTGTCTTCTTCCCTATAGTTTCTAAGATTAAGGTCCAGATGAAGCACCTCATGTGGCTGCCAGTCCCATTCCATGCTGTCGATGGCAAGACCACGGAATAACTCCCTTTTCCCTTTAAACAAGGCTTCTATAGTCGTGAGAAGCAGACTTTTACCAAATCGTCTCGGACGACTCAGAAAATAAAATTGACCTTTTGACACAATGTCGAAAATATATTTGGTCTTATCAACATATCTGTATCCTTCTGTTATAATTTTCTCAAAAGTCTGTATTCCTATAGGGTACTTTATCTCGCTCATAGTCTCATTCTTTGTTAATTCTACAAAAGTACTCATTTTTTTGTTAGCAACCAAATAAAAAATTAGTATTATTTTACACAACTTTTGTTTATTTTGTTGTATATTCGCACATAAAGAAATCATTAGAAGCGGTACTGTATTGAGGCGAGGATGTTGCGTGGTCGAATTTGGAATGAATGTTCCGATCGGGAGAGTGTACCGTATGTCACATATTGATAGTGCCGCTTGTCAAGGAGATTGTTGGCTACCCTTGAAATATGGCTTGGCCTTTATATTCCCAAAAGTTGGCAATCATGTATTCTTTTGGGAATCTCTTATTTTGGCATGTCGATTGTTACAATAGTGGGATTTATAATAAAAAGTTGAGAAAAATGATGAAATGGTTGTAAAATTTCAAAATTATTTGTAATTTTGTAGCAAAATTTAAAAGTATTGTCAAAAACGTTTCTTTTTTGAGCAGAAAAATGCGCGTTTTGATTCCACAGGTAAAAGAAAGACTATGAATAAGTATTGCCTTGACAAATATTCCCACGCTGATGTGGTGGGTGCTACGGCTAAAGGATTATATTCTCCCGACTATGAACATGACGGTTGCGGACTGGGACTTGTGGTCAAAATAGACGGCAGCAAACATCACTCGATTGTGGATCAGGGACTGAAAGTTCTTGAGCACATGGCACATCGCGGTGCGGAAGGTGCCGACAACAAGTCGGGCGACGGTGCCGGCATCATGGTGCAGATACCACATGAATACATTTTGCTGAATGGCATACCGGTGCCGGAAAAAGGTCGTTATGGAGTCGGAATGGTGTTTCTTCCAAAGAATGAAAGCGACCGTGCGGCATTCGAGGCAATACTTGACAGGGAGATAAAGCGTCAGGGCCTTTTCCTGATGCACACAAGAGATGTGCCTGTGGATTCATCGGTGCTGGGGCATGATGCACTTGCCTCAGAGCCGCTAATAAGGCAATATTTCATTGTGGGATGCGACAATCGGGAGCGTCTTGAAAACCTCCTTTACGTAATCCGCAAAAAGACGGAGCAGGAGGTCTTGTCAGATGAAAAAATATCAGATAAGGACTCATGCTACATAGTGAGTCTTTCCACCCGAACCCTGATATATAAGGGAATGCTGACTTCCCAACAGCTGAGGGCATACTATAAGGATTTACAGAGCCCCTATTTCACCAGTGCTATAGCCTTGGTGCATTCGAGGTTTTCGACCAACACATTCCCCAAATGGAAACTTGCGCAGCCATTCCGGATCATCGGTCATAATGGTGAGATCAATACGATACGTGGCAACCGCTTCTGGATGCAGACCCGCGAGGCGGTGATAGAACCACAACTCCTTGGCGACATGAGCAGGATTGGGGATGTGATCCAACCGGGGATGAGCGACAGTGCTTCCTTCGACAATGCCCTGGAGTTTTTCGTACGTTCCGGCATGAGCCTTCCCCATGCCCTGGCCATGTTGGTGCCGGAAAGCTGTAATGCACAGAATCCTCTGTCGCGGCGGCTACTGGCATTCTATGAGTATCATTCCATATTCATGGCCCCATGGGATGGTCCGGCAGCAATTATTTTTTCCGATGGAAGATTTGCCGGAGGTATACTCGACCGCAATGGGTTGCGTCCGGCACGAGTGGTAGTGACCAAAAGCGGCGAAATGATAATCGCATCCGAGACCGGCGTGCTGTCTGTTCCGCCGGAAGACATTGAAAGGAAGTCGCGTCTGAAACCCGGCAAAATCCTGATGGTGGACACCGAGGAGAAAAGAATCATAGTTGACAAGGAAATAAAAAATGAACTTGCTTCTGAGCATCCCTACACCGAGTGGATAGCCCAGAACCGGATAATCCTCAACGAAATAAAGAGCGGGAGGAAAGTGGATCACAAGGTTGATGATTTCGAGCGTCTCAAGGTGGCATTCGGATATAGCACCGAGGACATCGAGCGGATTATCAAACCAATGGCTGGTTCCTCGCAGGAACCTGTGATGGCCATGGGCAACGATGCACCGCCGGCTATCCTCTCCGATATGCCGCAGAGGTTTTTCAATTATTTCCGGCAGATATTCGCGCAGGTCACCAATCCTCCTATCGACCCTATCCGCGAGGAACTTGTCATGTCGCTGACAAGCTATGTGGGGGCTGTCAGAAAAAACATACTTAATCCGTCGGCTGAGCTGTGCAATGTGGTGATGATGATGTCGCCGATTGTGTCGGACAGTGAACTCGACAAACTGCGTCATCTGGAATACAAGGGTTTCAAGACCATCACCATTCCCATTGTGATGGATGCCGATGGAGGAGTGGGTGCACTTGAGGCAGCAATAGACCATATCTGTGTGCAGGCAGAGAACGCCGTGGATCATGGGTATAACTACATGATATTGTCAGACAGGGGCGTAAACGAACATCATGCTCCGGTGCCGTCGCTGTTGGCATTGTCGGCAGTGCATCAGCATCTTGTTGCCCGAAAGAAGCGTTCGCAGATAGCCATTATCGTGGAAAGCGGTGAGATTTGCGAGGTGATGCATGTGGCGTTGCTAATGGGTTATGGAGCAAGTGCCGTGAATCCTTACATGGCATTTGCGATACTTAAGGACCTGGTTGATAAAAAACAGTTGCAACTTGACTTCGAAGGTGCTGAAAAGCATTACATTAAGGCTATCAATAAAGGAATCTTGAAGATATTGTCGAAGATGGGCATTTCCACCATACGAAGCTACAGGGGGTGTGCTCTTTTCGAGGCACTTGGCGTGAGTTCAAGGTTGCTCAACCGCTATATGGGAGGCGGTCCGTCGCCAATAGAGGGAATAGGAATTGAAAATGTGGCGGATGAGGTTTTGCGCAACCATAAGAGGGCATTCTGTGAAGAGAGAAATCCCGAGATAACGGATTTTGGCAACTACAGATTCCGCAAAGACGGGGAGCGACATGCCTGGAATCCTCAGGTGGTGGTTGCGTTGCAAAAGGCAACTAATTCTGGCGATTATGAAAAGTTCAAGGAGTTTGTCGCGCTTGTCGAGGATAAGGAGAAACCCCTCCTGATTAGAGATCTTATAGATGTGGAGAGCGATAGAGCCCCGATATCCATAGATGAGGTGGAGAGTGAGGGAAGCCTGATGCGGCGATTCTGCACTGAAGCGATGTCGTTTGGCGCGATAAGCAAGGAAGCACATGAGGCACTTGCCATCGCCATGAACAAGATTGGGGGCATGAGCAATACCGGCGAGGGAGGAGAAGATCCTGAGCGAAACACGCCGCGACCCGATGGCACATGGGCACGTAGCAGTGTCAAGCAGATTGCGTCCGGACGGTTTGGTGTGGATGCTGAATATCTCGTGAATGCCGATGAAATACAGATAAAGGTGGCTCAGGGTGCAAAACCAGGAGAGGGTGGACAACTTCCGGGCTACAAGGTGGATGAGATGATCGCGAAAACCCGCCGTTCGCAACCTGGAGTTACATTGATTTCCCCACCGCCTCACCATGACATATATTCCATTGAGGATCTGGCACAGTTGATTTTTGACCTGAAGAATCTCAATCCCGATGCACTTGTAAGTGTAAAACTTGTGGCAGAGAGTGGAGTTGGCACAATTGCGGCAGGTGTGGCAAAGGCAAAGGCCGACAAGATATTGATAAGCGGATGCGACGGAGGCACCGGAGCAAGTCCGGCAAGTTCGATGAAATATGCCGGTGTGCCGGCGGAGATCGGTCTTGCGGAGATTCAGCAGACGCTTGTGCTCAACAATCTGAGAGGCAAGGTAAGAATGCAGGTGGATGGGCAGATGAAGAGTCCGCACGACGTGATAGTGATGGCAATGCTCGGAGCGGAGGAATTCGGTTTCGGCACGGCCGCATTGGTGGTGCTCGGTTGCTGCATGGATCGTCTGTGTCATACAAATACTTGCATCAAAGGAATCGCAACCCAAAATGCTGAATTGCGTGAGAAATATGCCGGGAAATATGAGTATCTGATCAATTATTTCACATTTATGGCACGCGATGTGCGTCAGCGTCTTGCCCAGATGGGATATAAGAAACTTGACGAAATTGTGGGTCGTGCGGATTTGCTGCGCATGAAGAAGCAGGATGCCGATTCCAAGCAGAGTGGAATAGACCTGAGCCGATTGTTTTATATGCCTTCGGATGCCGATTCTTCGGCTCTTCATTTCTGTGAGAACCAAGACCACAAACTTGACACGGTGAAAGACAAGTCTTTGCTTCAGCTTATAGGAAATGCCATCGATACCTGCCAGCCCATTTCATTGGGTATGCCTATAGTTAACACCGACCGCAGTGTGGGTACTATGTTGAGCGGGTATATCACGAAGCGATTTGGAAGTGAGGGGCTAAAAGATGAGTCAATCAAACTGACATTTACCGGATCTGCCGGGCAGAGTTTCGGGGCGTTCCTCTGCAAGGGGGTCACATTGAAACTCGAGGGAGATGCCAACGACTATCTCGGGAAAGGTCTTTCGGGTGGTAGAATCATAGTGGTGCCCCTGAGGGATGCTACTTTTGCCGCCGAACAAAACACAATAGCCGGCAACACCCTACTGTATGGAGCAACCGGTGGAGAACTTTATGTCAATGGCAGAGTGGGAGAGCGGTTTGCCGTTCGCAACAGCGGAGCCACTGTGGTGGTGGAAGGCGTTGGCAACCATGCCTGCGAGTATATGACCGGAGGCAAGGTGGTGGTCCTTGGCAAGATAGGTCAGAACTTTGCTGCCGGTATGAGTGCTGGCGTTGCGTATATCTGGAATCCCAATGGAGATGCGGATGCCCATGTGAACATGGAAATGGTGGAGATTGACCTTATGGACAATGAAAAGGATTGCGAGGAACTGAGAAGTCTCATTGAGACGCACTATAAATACACGAAGAGTGCCCTTGCAAAGAGAATGCTCGACGACTGGGGCTCGTATCTCCCACAGTTCCTGAAGATTCAGCCTGTATGATATGTGTTTTCATAAAAGGAGACCGTCGCTGCAGATTTGTGGTGACGGTCTCTTTTTTAGGCCTTATGCGGCTTGAGGAGTTTGTTGTGCTTTTCTTTTTTTCTTCCCAATGTTGGTTAGGATCATACCAATTACTATAATCACCATTGCCACAACCTGCATGGCGCGAAGATGGTCGATGCCCATTAGCACAGATGCGATGGTTGCAAAGACAGGAAGGAGATATTGGTAGAGCGAAACAAGTTCACTTCCGATGTTTTTGATTGCCGGCTGGACGAGAAAATAAGCGATGAAAGCAGGGCATATTTTTCGGATACTATTCCCGATTCTTAGGATAGTCATCTACGCTATACCAAAGACGCCCATCCGTGAAAATGGTTGATTCATTCTTCATTTTGTATGTCCAAATTCTTATACATTTATGTTCTTATTTGAGAATAACCCATTTGCCTGACTTTTTGCCTCCAGCGCGTTCAATCAGTCCATAAATCTTTAAGTCATTAATTGTGCGTCCAATAGTAGCAGTAGAAAGATTTATGAGTTGCTTCATTTCTGTCCTCGTGATAGATGGATTGTCTTGGATAGCTTTATAAACACTAAGCTGTGTCTTGGTAAGATTTTTTATTGTATCATTCTTGTCGCTTATTGTATCATTTATTGTATCATTTTTGTCGTTTATTGTATCATGAACAGAATTTATAGTGTCATTTTCTCCAGTTGATGAGTTATTCCTTAGATTTATTGTATCAGTTAAACCATCTTTTGTGTCATTTACTGTATCATTCTGATTTTCTTTGTTGTTGGCTTCAGCAGACATGAATGCTGAGGAGATGCCTTCTTCTCCTTCGTGGCAGGGGATGCGGACGAGAAAGGAGAGGCGATCTTCGTCGGTCTCAAAAGATGCTGCCGGGGAACCGTTGCGTGCTAACTCTCGCTGGATGGTGGGTATGCTGGTATTACGACCCTCTGTCAAAGATAACTCTTTCAGGAACTCACCGAGGCGACGGTTACGGTAGTAACGGCTCACCATACGCTGTCCCTTTTGGATTGCATCCATTGGAATGGATCGATCGGGACCTGTAGCACTGGAGATGGTGATCTCGTATGGCTGTACTTCCACCACGATCGGGGTGCGCGAACGGTAATCGCGGTGGTAAAAGGCGTTACAGATGACTTCTTCTATTGCTTTTTTCAGGATAGTTGTATATACGTTTGCTTGGTCCGGATGTCTGCTTGATGATATGAAGTTGAATCACCATAGTCCTGAGATAACGCATAGTTTCCTCAATCATCTGAGGTACCGTTCCTCGGATTGGAGGCACCTCTTTAAAGTTGCGAGGATTCTCAAAG
>CAYMBR010000082.1:0-8752 GCA_964388725.1 uncultured Sangeribacter sp.
TAGGTAATCGCCACCTTAGCTGAAGAGCCGAAGTCCACTGGATTTCGGCTCTTTTTTGCGTTGGTATTTTTCATGAGTCCCCAAGTGTAATCGTGAGTCCCCAAGTGTAATCAAGCGTATTCATGTGTAATCATGTGTAATCAAGTATAATCAGGTGTAATCTTATCTGTTTTTCTTGAATTGTATTGATTTTTTTATTATTTTTGCATCTGAAATAGCAAATGTCATGATAAAGCAACCACTCATATCTATCATTACAATCACTTTTAATGCCCAGGACACATTGCCCCTCACAATGGCTTCAGTGGCAGAGCAGACGTGTACTGATTTCGAACATCTCATCATCGACGGTGTCTCTAATGACCATACTATTCTCGTCGCAAGGCAAATGGGGTTGCCCACTCTTCGAATTGTAAGCGAGCCAGACCATGGCCTATATGATGCCATGAACAAGGGCCTTAGAATGGCAAAGGGCAAGTATGTGCTTTTCCTAAACGCGGGCGACCGGTTTCATGCTTGCGATTCTCTCCAACTTTATGCTAATGCCATAAGTGCCAGGAATCCTGATATTATTTATGGCGACACCGATATTGTCGATGCCATGGGAAAAAGAATTGGACCAAGACACTTGTCGGCGCCAAGGATGCTGACTGTCGATTGTTTCTCTCGCGGTATGCTTATATGTCATCAGGCTTTCATGGTGAGAAAGGCGATTGCCCCAAGATATGACACTGATTATAGGTTTTCTGCCGACTACGACTGGACAATACGCTGCATAAGGGCTTCGCGCGCAGGAAATAGATACAATCTTCATGCAGTGACCATCGACTATCTTTCTGATGGGCTTACCGACCGAAACAAAAGAGCTTCGCTGATTGAGAGGTTTAAGATAATGTCCCACCATTATGGTACATTCAGGGCTATTGTTTCACATCTCTCTTTTATTCCAAGGGCAATCAAAAGAAGAAAATTATAAATTTTCCATACATGAAAAAAATCTTAACAATGGCGGCTTCGGCTATCGTGGCCGCTGCATCCCTGACAGCAATGGCAGATGAAAATCCCTTCTTGCAGCCTTACACGGCTCAGTATGAGCTTCCTCCCTTTGAGCAGATAAAGACATCCGACTTTATACCAGCTATCAAAGCCGGCATCGAAGAGCAGGACAAGAATCTTGAGAATATTCTCCGCAACCGGGCAATGCCGGATTTTGACAACACTATTCTTCCGCTTGAGAATCTTTCTCCGATTCTTGAGAAGGTCTCGTCTGTCTTCTATCATTTCGACAGTTGCATGAAGACTCCTGAGTTTGCCGCTATGTCGGAGGAGGCTATTCCTCTTCTCGACGAAGCTGCCAACAGGGTCAATCTCAACCAGCAGTTGTTTGACAGAATTAAGACTGTCTACGATAATCGCGATAAGCAGGGACTCTCACCCGTGCAGAAGCGTCTCGTGGAGAAATACTATCGTCAGTTTGTGGAGCGCGGAGCTGCACTCTCTGCCGAGAAGAAAGAAGAACTGGTTAAGATCAACAATGAACTTTCCAAGCTCTTTATCCAGTTTAACAAGAATCTTCTCAATGCAACCAATGATTTCTTTGTGACGGTCTATGACAAGAAGGATCTCGCCGGACTTCCCGACAATGTTGTGGCAGCGGCTGCCGAGGAAGCCACATCACGCGGACTCGACGGACTCTGGGTGTTCACTTTGCGCGCTCCCAGCCGACTGCCGGTTCTTGAGTCGGCCGACAACCGTGGACTTCGCGAGGCCATCTACAAAGGATATACCAATCTTGCCAGCTATGGAGAGAACAGCAATTATCCGGTCATCGAAAAGATTGTGAAGTTGCGTGCGGAAAAGGCGAAACTGATGGGCTTCGACAATTTCTCCCAGATGCAGACTGCAAAAGTCATGGCTAAAACTCCGGAGGCGGCCGAGAATCTGCTGATGCAGGTCTTCACAGAATCTGTGAAGCGAGTAAAGGAGGAAGTTGCCGACATGCAGGCTTATGTAGATGCTAACGGCGGCGATTTCAAAATTGCTCCCTGGGATTATTACTATTATGCCGGAAAAGTGAAGGAGCAGAAATTCGGGCTCAGCGATGCCGATATCCAGCCGTATTTCTCTCTTGAAAACGTGAAAAATGGTCTTTTCTATTGCGCCGAGAAACTCTATGGTATCAAACTGGTCGAGATGCCGGATGCTCCCAAATATATGAATGAGGTGACTGTATATGATGTTCAGGATGCAAAGACCGGTGAACATATAGCCACTTTTATGACTGATTATTTCCCACGCGACTCAAAGGTGCAGGGTGCGTGGATGGAGCAGATGCAGTCGGCTGGCATCTACGGCGATGGAAGCAAGAAACGTCCGATCGTATATAATGTTTGCAATTTCTCGCGTCCTGCCGGCGACCAACCCTCTCTGCTTACCATAGATGAAGTGGAGACAATGTTCCATGAGTTTGGACATGGTCTTCAGGGAATGCTTGCCCAGTCCGACTATAAGTCGCTTGCCGGCACCAATGTCGACCGCGATGCCGTCGAGCTGCCCTCGCAGCTCAATGAGCATTGGGCCACTCATCCGGAGGTGCTACGCTATTATGCAAAACACTATCAGACAGGGGAGGCAATGCCGGAGGATATGATTCAGAAGATTCAGGATTCCTCGAAGTTCAACCAGGGCTTCATCACCACCGAGCTCGCCGGTGCGGCTCTCCTTGACTTGGCATGGGGTAAGACAGATGGAGAGAACGTAGATGTTCCGGGTTTTGAGGCAGAATTTGCTGAGAAAGTCGGTATGCCTGAAGAAATCACATATCGCTATCGTTCGCCATATTTCAAGCATATTTTTGGCGACGACGGTTATGCTGCTGGCTATTACACGTATCTCTGGGCGCAGGTTCTTGAGGCCGATGCATGGGAGACTTTCCAGAAGAATGGCATTTTCGACGAGAAGACAGCGGCAATCTACAAGAAAAACATTCTTGAGTCGGGAGATGACGAGGATGCTACGTTGCTTTTCAAAAATTTCAGCGGCCACACTCCTGATGTGCACGCACTGCTTCGCTTGCGCGGTTTCGAGCCTTCCTATAATCCGCTGCCTGCAAAAAAGCTTGAAGCAACTCCCAAGAAATAATTTAGACAACGTATAAATTAAACCAAGATAGGCCATTATTCGCGAGATTTGTTTGCCAGTTTGCAGATTTAACTTTAAATTTGCATTGGATTTTAAGTCCGCAAAAAAGGAAATATTCTAATAACTTAAAAATACTACAATTATGGCTTATGTAATTGGCGACAACTGCGTGGCATGTGGCACATGCCAGAGCGTATGCCCCACTGATTCAATCAGCGAAGGCGATACCTATCACATCAACCCCGACACCTGCATCGACTGCGGCAGCTGCGCACAGGTTTGCCCGAGCGATGCCATCTCAGAGGGTTAATCCGCTCATCTGCAGAAAGCAAAAAAAAGCTCTTTCCTTTGGGAAAGAGCTTTTTTTTGCTTCGCAGTTCGGTGTTAGTGGTTAGTCTTAGTGGTTGGTTTGGGAGGTTAGGGGGAGGACTATGCCAAGGGTGACATACCAGACAAATGCTTCGCAGCGGGTGGCAATCCCGGTGCTGAGTATAGTCTTGGCGTAGCGGCTCACCTGCCGCGTATATGCCTTGTCGTTGCGGTGGGAGCCAAACTTGTAGTCGACGATCACTGCCGTCCCGTCTTCTTTCAGAATAAGCCTGTCGGGTCTCTGAAGCTTTCCATGGGCTGCAATTCCGCGCTCATTGATTACGTTCTGTCCCGGTTCAAACCATCCGTATTGCTCCACGCTCATAAGCGCATGTTCGATTTCCTCCTGATATTTGGGTATATCGCGGAAACTGATTAAACCCCTTGCTTTGGCTTTTTTGAGGGCAAATGCTATGTCGTCGTGAGTGCCGATATGCTCCATGATGCAGTGCATCAGTTCGCCATAAAGTCTTGACTCTTCACTATCGGAGGCCTCTTCATCCTCAGTGTCCACTTTGTCCGGAAGGGTTTCCTGGCTTGGGGCTGCAGGATCCTGATAAAGCATGGATGGTATTTTTTCTGAGCATCTGTATTCTTCGAGAGGAATGCTTGGTCCCAGGCTTTCTTTCTTGGATCGAGATGCAGAAGTCCTGACCACCTCTTCGCGGGTGGGAAGGTTGCCAAAGCTCCAGCAGAGGTTGTCCTCATCCATCTCAAAAAGTCCGAAATTTGGGATATAGGGAGTGTCTTGAGGGAAAGCAGCCTTGATTTCGGATATTATCCCGTCGCCTTTCATGCCGAGCTGCCATAGGTATTCGCCAATGCGGTTGTCCCAGCTTTGCCCAACTTTCGTTTTTTTGAATGCCGGGGTGAAGATGTATAGTTCGTCTATGGCGCGTGTCAGTGCCACGTAAGCCATATTGACCTTGTCGCTCAAATATTTGCTGAGATATTCTTCATACACGTCGGCATGTGGGGTTTCTTCCAGAATTTTGTCGCTCCATACAGGCATCCAAGGGATTGGGGTGATGTCCGAACCTTCGTGCAGGTCAGGTTTGATCCAGAGCCACTCGCGTTCGTATCTTGAAGGAAGGGTGGTTTGCTTGAAATGTGGTATGATGACACATCTGAATTCCAGGCCCTTAGACTTGTGGATTGTCATTATTTGCACGGCATCGGCATCCTCCGGAGATGAAATGGAGCGGTGGCATCCTTTACTGTTCCACCAGTTTAGGAAAGAGGAGATGTCGGCATATTTGCCTTCGCAAAATTCCAGCACGCAGTCTTGGAAAGCCGCGATGAATGGGGCTTCCGACTGTCTCATACGAATTGATATGAAATTGCGGATGATGTTTTCTGTCAATGCAGGGAGCACCGTTGCGGTCATAGATGCAATCATTTTCTGGATCGCGTCAGGATCGTAGTCACCTTTCAGGAAACGGTTCATCAGTTCGGAGAGTGGTGTGTCGGGATTGCTTTGTGCGAAGAAACTGAAGTCGGCTTTTAGTTTGCTCCAGTCGCCCACTCCCTTTTGTCTCCATTCCTCTTTAGGGCGCAGTTTGGCCCGGGTGCCGTTGTTGATGGCTTCAAGGATAGCGACGATGGTCTGCACAGCCGGGGATTCACCTATAGAAAGGGAGTCAGCGCTGATGAAATCGATTTTTTTGCCCGAAGTGTGCCGGTTGTAGGCCATGATGCTTTCTATCATCATGGCTCCTTGCTCTCGGGTGTCGACAAGGATTGCGATGTCGTGCATGGAGTAGCCCCGGGCAAGCATGTCGATGATCATTTCCGGTATCTCGTCATAGTGGGAAGGTTTGCCGTTTTCATCTTTGGAGTCAAACAGTTGCACCTTTACAAATCCGTAGTCTGAATTGTGGTGAGGAGGTTGCACCGTGTTGGCGTAAAGTCTTTCCATAGAGGGGGAAAGCTGACGGGTGAGAAACCGGAAGAAGAGATTGTTGAATTCCACAATCCGTCGGGAGCTGCGCCAGTTGGTGTTTTCCGCCGGTGTGTTTCCACATTCGTAGCAAGTGTCGGCAAACTGTTTAGGCACCTTTTCGGTGATTAGGCTTGAGTCGGCATTGCGGAATCTGTAGATGCTTTGTTTTGCATCTCCGATTATAAGGTTGTCGAAGCCTTTTCCCTCGCTTTCAGCCACGAGAGGTCGAAGGTTGTTCCATTGCAGGCGGCTTGTGTCTTGAAACTCGTCGATAAGGAAATGTTCGAGTCTTGATCCCATTCGCTCGTAGATAAAAGGGGCATCGTCATCTCCGATGATGCGGTTGAGGATGGAGTTGGTCTCTCCGAGTTCGACAATGTTGCTGTCGTTGAGAAATTCTCTGACATTGTTTCTGACACACTGCATCAGACCCACGAAGGGCATCGTGGAGCTATAGCATTTCCATCTTGACATTTTGTCGGAAAGCAACTCGGTCCGCCATTCATCGAAAGCCTGGTACATTTTTATGGCGAGGTCTTCGATTTCGTCTTCGACGGGAGTATTCAGTAATGGATTGTCAGCTTTGGGATTGAACACACGAGTCTGGGAGCCCTTTCTTGTAAATTGTGGTATTTTGAAAGAGACATCTATTCTGTTCTGGTCCCATGTCCAACGTGAGCTCATTTTCAAGACACGTCCTGCGAGATACTGACCGGCAAATTCGTTGATGTCGAGTCCAGCGCGGTCGAAAGCATCGGCCACGGCTTTGGCGGCAGACCTCATTTCCTCATGTTTTTTCCTCAGGTCATTCTCGTAGAAAATGCGCAGTTTATGGAATGTGGCGTAGAAATTGGGGTTCTGTTCGAAATAATGGTCGAGTTGTTCGCGGATCTCCTTGAAATCTTCGTTGGCCATTTCGGAGCTTGCTTTGAGCACCTGTCCGTAGATGGAGTATTTGGAGTTTTTTTTCTGAAAGATGTTCCATCCGGTGCCGGAGGCAGCCTTTTGCTCCATCATGTCGCAGATCCAGGCCACTCCGTCGCTTTTCAGGCTGTCGGTTTCTACGGCATCGAGGGTGGTGTCGAGTCCCATTTGGGTCACGTAGTTTGAATCGAGTTCAAGCTGGTAAGTGTCATCGAGGTCTGCTTCGTAGGCAAAAGTTCGGAGCACAGTCTGGAAGAAAGAGTCGATGGTGGAGACTTTGAAGTCGCCGTAATCGGAGAGGAGTGCATTTAGTGCAGAGCGGCATATTGAGGCAATGTCGGAGGGTTTGCAACGGAAATTCT
This sequence comes from uncultured Sangeribacter sp., assembly GCA_964388725.1. Lineage (GTDB taxonomy): Bacteria > Bacteroidota > Bacteroidia > Bacteroidales > Muribaculaceae > Lepagella. The sequence goes on from CAYMBR010000082.1 coordinate 6,739, forward strand.
CGCAAAATTCGGAGAGATAGTCGATTTTATTGATGGGTATGTCATCGGTCCAGCTTGCAAGTGCATCGAGTTTGTCCACGATGCGTAGTTTCATCTCGTTTGTGGCCTTGTTGGTGAAGGTGATGGCGAGGATATGGCAGAGAGCATCCCGGAGTTCGCGAGGATGTCGGAGTCTTCGAGAGCCGTTCTCCTCCTTGACCGAGATGAAATACTCTATGAATTTTTTAGCCAGCATGTAGGTTTTTCCTGAGCCGGCTGAAGCCCGTTGAAGTTGTAGCAAGTTGGGGAGGGGTTAAGAGTTGAGAATTGAGAATTGAGAATTAGGGTTTGACTTTGAAGCCTTTTTCGCGCAGCAAAGCAGCGACATCGTTGCGGCGGTCGCCTTGGATAAGGATTTCGCCGCCGCGTGCGCTGCCGCCGGTGCCGAGACGTTTTCTCAGGTCTCTGGCGATATCGTCTATTTCCTGGTCGCTGCAGTCAAAACCCTCTACAATGGTGGCGGTTTTGCCGCCACGGCCTTTCTTTTCGACTGTGATATGTAGAGGTTGTCGGTTGTCGGTTGTCGGTTTCCGGTTGTCGGATATTGGGTTTGGTTCGCCTTCTGGGAGACCTGTCAGAGCGGCGAGGGTATTTTTCCAGTCCACGTCTTTAAAGATTAAAGTTTTTGGCGAAGTTCTTTTACGGAAGCTGCACGGGCTGAAAGTTCGCCGGCAGCATTATATAGGAAGAAAGTAGGGAGTTCACCCACGTTGTATTGTATGAAAACATTGTCCTGGCCGGCGGAAGGGTCGAGCACTGTCACCCAGGGGAGGTTTGCGGCGGAGGTTCGCCAGCCATATTGGTCACGGTCAGGGCTGACGTTGTAGATATCCACGCGACCGGCGTTGTAAAGTTCGGCGAGTTGGCGGTTGATTTCTGGAGTGACGCCGTCGCGCATGAGAGTGAAGGCTACGATCACCGGTTTCCCTTTTCCAACGAGATCAGACAACTTACGGGGATTTCCGTTTTCGTCGTTGAGCTCGATGTCGAGCATTTTGACTTCCTCGGCTTCGATGACCTTTGTGACGCCGTTGAGGTCGTTGTGGTGGCGGCGGGCGGCGGCAGCGAGGTTAAGGAGGAAAGGCGCGTGAGCGTCGTTGGGTTTGAAGTCATTGTAGCTGTTGGCGACAGCCTGGATATATTTATAGTCCCGGGTGGTAGGGTCGTATAGGGGAGTGTTGCCAACGACCTTTGTCAGGATATAATAAGAGATGATACCGCCGTGGGCATCTTGGAGATATTCGGAGTAAACCCGTTTTTTGAAATTAGAAGCAGAGTCGGCATTGTCGAAATAAGGAGAAAATGCGATTAGGTCTTTTTCAAACTGAGCCATTCGGACAGCCTGCTCAGTGCCGGAGACATCGAAGTCGTGTCCGAAATTTGATTTGGAGGTGGTGACTTTCAGGGTCTCTGTTGAGTCTACCGGCAGATAGATGTATTTGTCGTCCATGTTAAGGCGGAAGATTTCCGGACCGCTTTGCTGAGGCTGGGAGAATTTGAAATTGCCTTTACCGTCGGTTCGGGTAGAATCGACGATAGTCCAGTAGCCGGCATAGTCGGCTTTTTCGAGAAGCAGCTTGTCATTGTCGGAGTCGGCGACCTGACCTTCGATTTTGAACCCTTTCTCACCGCAGCCGCCGGCTGCGAGCAGTAATATAGAGGCGGCGGCAGCCGCAAGATTTGCAATTTTCATCAATTTTGGATTTTGAATTATGACTTTTGAATCGGGCCCATGTAGAGCCATACTGCAAAGTTAACGAAAAAAATCGGCATATGCAATTAAACCCCCACAAAAACACAAAAACACTATTTGGCAAATAGAATGACAATGAGGAAAAGGATGATAGACAAAAATTGATATTATAGCTCGCGCACAAAGTAAATGTGCTGTTGTCTCTATAAAAACTGCGATTGTCTCTCTCAGGCCGGAGGCCTGATTTGTCAGAAAACCCCAGGCTTCAGCCTGGGGTAAGTA
>CAYMBR010000083.1:0-8394 GCA_964388725.1 uncultured Sangeribacter sp.
GAAAAGACTAACACGCTCAAGAACTTCTGTGTCAACACCGAGAAACGTGACACACAGCTGAAGACATCGGGCTTCTTCGCCTCAAAGACAATCGGCCTCGACCTCAATCCAAGCGAGGCCGTCCGGCCAAGCCCAAAACAGAGGCTCAGGAAATTTAGGTACTTTTTTAAGAAAAATTTATCACGACATAGATATTCATTCATAAAAGGCTTTTATTGTTGTTTCCGGTAGGTTACTGCGGCAATCGCATTGGTAAGCAGGGCAAACCCAAGTATTGTGCAATATTGCACAATTAAAGCGTTTAAAGGCGTGGCTTTGAGATAGATGGAGCGCATAATGTCTATGTAGTAACGCGGAGGAAGAGCGTATGTTATCGCCTGTACCCACCCGGACATTGAGGAGATGGGTGTCAGAAGACCACTCATCAAAACAAATACCACTACAATAAAGAACATTATAAACATACTCTGCGACATACGGTCTGATTTATTGGCTATTATAATTCCAAGTCCGGACATCACAAATATAAATAGCAGTGTGGCAAGGTAAATTCCCAAAATAGAGCCTGTAGGGGCAAGGCCATATACCAGCCAAGCGATCACCATAGCCAGTGATATGTCGATAATGCCAATTAGCCAATATGGAATAACCTTCGACAAAACGAATACCCACGTCTTGACCGGTGTTACGTTCATTTGCTCTATTGTGCCGGTCTCCTTTTCGCTCACCATGTTAAGTGCAGGGAGAAAACCGCAAATCATAATCAGCAGCATTATCATCAATGCCGGAATCATGTTGTTGCGGTATTCAAGAGTCGGATTATAGAGATATTCCACTGTCACAAAATCAGGCATATCTATTCCTTTATATTCCATGATGGTTTGCATCACCGACTGGGAAACATATCGGGAGCCTAACGAACCCTTGACTCCGTTGATACCATTCGCGCTTATATGTGGAGAGTTAGGCGTTCCCTCATCAATAGATTTCTGAAAATCATGAGGAATTTCAAGTATCACGTCACTGTCACCTTTGCGTATCCGCTCCAATGCCGCGGCATAATCCACTGCCGCTGCCAATGAGAAGAACCCTGAATTGTCCAAATCGGAAATCACGTTGCGCGACAACTGGCTGTTGTCGTGATCCACCACCGTAACACCCACATGCCGGACATCCATTGTCGTTACCAATGGAATTATCAGGATTACCATACATGGAAATATGAAAGCTATCTTCGGTATGAATTTATTTTTTCGGAAGAGAATGAATTCCTTCCTCAACAATATCATTAGTGTTCTCATTGCAGTCTGTTTTTGAAACGTTTTACGGCAACAATAGTCAGCAAAACTGTCATGGCAGACAGAATACCCAACTCAGTGGTGACATAACTGAAGTCTAGCCCCTCGACCATCAACTTCCGCATGGCCGGAATATACCATCTCGCCGGAACTATGTTTGATATCCATTGCAATACAACCGGCATGTTCTCTATAGGAAACATCATTCCTGACAACATTATGACCGGCATCAAGAACACCATGCCGGAGATAAGCAACGCCGCCATCTGGGAATCAACCAAAGTGGAAACAAACAGCCCGAGTGCAAGCGAAAGCAGAATATATGTGAAGGAGATAATAAGCAGGGCAGTCATTGACCCCGTCAAGGGCAGACCAAGTACAAACTTTGCAATGACAAGTATCAATGCCAGGTCAATGCAGGTGAGCACAAAATATGGTATCATCTTTGCCACCACAATCATCACCGGACGGATTGGCGACACGAGCAATACCTCCATTGTGCCGGTCTCTTTCTCACGAACAATGGACACAGACGTAAGCATGGCGCATATCAGTATGAAGATCATGCCCATGATTCCCGGCACGAAGTTGTAGGCACTTTTAAGTTGGGGATTGCAGAGTATTGTAACTCCGGGAGAGGAAATTCCTCCCACCATTGGTGTAAGCATCTGTGTCAGATACCCGGCTGCTGTCTGCGCTGTAGTGGTGTTGGACGCATCCACCACCACCTGACTTTTGTTATTGATGTCGTAATCCTCGTCAAATACGATGACTGCCATCGTTTTATTTTCTGAAAGGAACTTGTCAACCTCCGATGTTGGTATGTATCCCTTAAATGTGATATAAGGGTTATGAGCTATCTGGTTCACCTTAGACTCAATGGATGGAGTAAGTTTTGGAACCGCCACCATGATGTCAACATTATTTACCTCGGTAGAAATGGCGAAACCAAACAGAAGCATTTGGACAATGGGTATGAGCAACGCTATCAGCATAGTGCGCGGGTCGCGAAGGATGTGAAGCACCTCTTTTCGGATGAAGGCAAGGAAACTCTTTTTCATTGGCGTGTGGCTTTGTGGGCAAGAGAGCGGAACACCTCGTCCATCCCTGATGCGTTAAACTTATGTCTCAACTCTGAGGGAGTGCCAAGTGCGCGGATTTGCCCGTCAACCATAATCGACACTCTGTTGCAGTATTCTGCCTCATCCATATAGTGAGTCGTCACAAATACCGTTGTCCCGGAATTGGCCGTCTTATATATCAGTTCCCAAAACTGGCGGCGTGTGATAGGGTCAACGCCTCCGGTGGGCTCGTCAAGAAACACCACCTCCGGTCTATGTATTGTCGCAACTGAGAAAGCAAGTTTCTGCTGCTGCCCCAAAGGAAGAATAGACACCGGCATGTTCATCTCTTTGGTAAAGTCAAGCGACATGGCAAGTTCTTCCCTACGGACGGTTATCTCCCTGTTTGACAACCCGTATATTCCAGCGAACAGTTCTATGTTTTGCCTCACTGTCAGTTCACCATAAAGCGAGAACTTCTGACTCATATATCCGATATGTCGCTTAACCTCCTCGCTTTGATGCGTTACGTCAAAGCCGGCAACGGTTGCAGACCCCGATGTAGGCTTGCTTAATCCGCACAGCATTCGCATGGCGGTAGATTTCCCTGCTCCGTTGGCTCCGAGAAATCCGAATATCTCACCCTTGTCAACTGTGAAACTTATGGCATCCACGGCTGTGAATGTACCGAATTTCTTGGTGAGTCTTTCTGCGGTTATGACATTATTGCTTCTCATTGTCAATGATTTTTATGAACACATCCTCAATATTCGGTTCAATCTTCCTGACATCCTCGATGCCGGTTAATTTTTTCAGACTGCCTGTGTCAAAGCCTGTATCGGTAAATACATGGATGTATTCTCCGAAAAGAAATGCCTCCTTGACTTCCGTAATATTGCGCAAAGAAAGAAGTGTCTGATAGTTGTTTTTGCCTCTTACGGCAGCAAGCGGCATACGGTTTCGCTGAATTATCTCGCCAAGTGTACCGGTTTCGAGTATCTTGCCTGAATACATCAGCGAGATGCGGTCGCACCGCGAGGCCTCATCCATATATGGGGTTGATACCAAAATCGGCATCCCAGTGGATTTTATATTGCCGAGGATATCCCAGAATTCGCTTCGTGACACTGCATCCACGCCGGTTGTGGGTTCGTCAAGAAAGAGTACTTTTGGCTTGTGAATCAAGGCACAACACAAAGCCAGTTTTTGCTTCATACCTCCCGAAAGATTAGCTGCACGACGACGGCTGAAGGGCGCGAGTTGGGCATATATCGGCTCTATCATATCAAAATTGTCAGAAACCTTACCACCAAACAGCGATGCGTAGAAATTCAGGTTCTCTTCCACCGACAAGTCGGGATAAAGCGAAAATCTTCCGGGCATATATCCGGCAAGGGAACGGATGTATCGGTAATCCTTTATTATGTCATATCCGCAGACTTTGGCTGTTCCGAAATCAGGCAACATCAGGGTGGTCAGCACACGAAACAGGGTCGTCTTGCCGGCACCATCGGGTCCCAACAATCCATAAATTTCTCCATCGAAGATGTCAAGACTGACAGCGTCAAGAGCTTTGATATTGCCAAATGACTTTGATATTTCCGCAGCCTCAATCGCTTTCATAACCTCACGTTGGCGTATCCGCCGATTTTCAACCTGCCGTCATTTTCAACTGCAATTTTCACGGCATATACAAGATTGGAGCGAGAATCCTGGGTCTGAATGTTTTTGGGCGTAAACTCACTCTCTGAAGCAATCCATGTGATAGTGCCCGGATATTCATACAGCTTATTGCCACCGAAATTGGCTATAACAGTTACTTTTTGTCCTAATTTAATATCTGCCAGCTGTTCGGAGGTGAAATATGCACGTAAATAAATCTTGGAAAGGTCAGCAATTTTAAAGAGGGGTTTGCCGGGAACAGCGTATTCACCCGCTTCGCAATATTTAGTCAGGACGGTTCCCGCTATCGGTGAGGTGATATAGCAATCGGCAATCTGGTCGGCTATTCGTTCTGCCTGAGCCTCTATAGCAGCGCCGGATTCAGTAATTGAAGCGGAATTGTTACGAAGTGTAGATTCCTGTGCCGCTATGCGGTCTTTAATGATGCTGATAGCCGCGTCAATATCATCAAGTTGCTTGGTCGTGGCCGCTCCGTCTGCGAGTAGATTTTCAATGCGGCGACGTTCATGCAGTTGATGTTCCAATTCCCTTCGGGAAGATGCCAACTGGATTGTTATATCCGGACGGTTGGCATCTGTAGCTGAGCGTTGCGCCAACAGTTGCCGACACTGATAACTTAGTAGGGTGGTGTCAATCAGTGCAACAAACTGATTTATTTTGAGAGTGTCGCCCTCATTGATGTCAAATTCAAGTATTTTTCCGGCTGTTTCCGCAGAAACGGTGACATCTGTTGCCTCAAAATTTCCGGAGGCGTCATATTCGGGGGACTTGTTGCAGGCTGACAAAATCAAAACAGCCGATGCGCATATAATGGTCTTGGTTCTCATTTATTTTGGATATGGTTGAGGTTGTATATTGCCTTGTTGAGTTCGATATTGTGGAGTATAAGGTCGTTCTCAGCCAATTCGGCATCTGTTATTTTGGCGAGCAATGATGTGGCGTCAATCACTCCGTAGCGTAATTGGGATTGCGCGGCGTGTAGCACGTTTCTGCGCAGTGTGACTATCCTTTCATCATTCTGCATCACCTCTCTCATTGACTCTATCTTGGCCGAAGCCTCCGACTCGGCAATACTATTGTTGAAAAGAAACGTCTCACGGTTGGACTCAATCAGTTGGCGTTGCAGTTGCAGTTTATTGAGGGAATTGCTCCGGGTATAGAGCGAGCCGAAATTCCACGACACTTTCACGCCCACCATATAATTAAATGATGGATCTCGACTCTGCATATTCTTGAACATGTTGAATCCCGGATAGCCGTAATATCCCGATGCAAAGGCTCCAATCTGCGGCATTAATGATGCCTTGATACCTCCCTCCTGTGAAGTTATCCTCCTGAGTTGGGCATCAAATAGTCGAAGCTGTGGCCTTTCAGAGTTTGATACGTGGTTTTGAATCGGTAAAACCAACTCACGTTCTCCCACCGGCTCCCCTATAAATATTCCCAGTACCCGTAAATAACTGTTCCGGGTAGAGATTAGCTGCGATTTTTGTTGTTGCAGAGTAAGAAGCTTCGCTTCAATCTGGTCGCAGTCACTTTGCATTGCCACGCCGTTGCGATACATCGACCTTACTTGCAACAGTGTTGAATCCACAAGAGCTATTGACTTTCCCGCACTTTTGATTCTTCCGTCAAGAAACAGAATCCCAAAATAAACATCTTGCACACGGCCCTCGACATCATAAATTTGCACGTCAAAGGAACGGCGTTCAACTTCGGCAGCCGATTCTATGACACGTTTGTTGGCGGCAGTCGTGCCTCCGTCCCAAATCTGCTGGCTGAGGTCTATCCCCACTTTGTATTGGGTCTTGTCAATGCCCGGAAAGTTCATTCCGAGTTGGGAGAGCATGGTTGCAAATTGTTCCGGCCATGCTGCTACATCGTTTTGCCATGTCACTTGCCCCAACACTGCGCCCTGCGGTAGCCACGCTTTTGAGGCATTGGAGAGATTGAACTGCTCAACCTTCTCAATGATGCCATATTGCGAAATTGAGGGATAGTTGTTATTAGCCATTTTGACGCACTGCTCTAACGTAAGATTCTCTGCATATGCTGTTAGCAAGAATGGCAAAGACATCAAAATGCAAAATATTTTCTTCATGACAATCGTTTGAGAATAATTTCTACATTTTCTTTTTTCCTGTCAGCAAAGAATTGGTCCTCCTTATCAGGAGTGTAACCCAATGCAGCCATCATTATCGGGTAAGCAAGAAATGGCATTACATTAAGCGAGGCAATATCAGCCAAAATAGCGGCGGCATCAACCTGTCTGATTTCTCCCCTTTCTGTCGCAACGTCAAGCTCCGACTGCAAAGCGCCTTTGCGTGAGTCAGCAGTGGACATCAATGTGTTTGTTATTTCTGAATACAGCTCAGGCTTCGAATTAAGCGTGGTAACAAAGAAGATGGGTAAATCGCGATTTGCCATGAGGAAATCAAAATGGATCTCTACACCATTCGCGATTCTATCCTTTATGCTGCCTTCTGATCTCACCATCGGAGTGATGACCATATTGAGGATGCTCTCAATCTTGTCTTTGAAAATGCGCTCAAACAATTTTTCCTTCGTGCGGAAATAATAATGGAGCATTGTGTGCGTAACCCCCGCTTCTGCTGCAATGGTAGCAGTACGTGCTCCATCAAAGCCCTTGGCGGAGAACTCTTTTACAGCTGCTTCAAGTATCAGCTGCTCAGTATCTTTGTTAGTGTCGGCCATATATTTCTTTTGCGTTAAACAATTTTGTCAGACGCAAAAGTATATAAAATTTTCGGATTACACAAATTTCAAAGAGAAAATTGCACATTAGCAAAAAAGCGTGAGAGTCTGTATCTGTTGCCAACCTTCTAATCGAGGCTTCTCGCATTGCCCTGTTCATGGAGGATGGCAACGCAGAAGCCCACGCTATAATATGTAAAAGCACTTCTGCAATATTTCTCACAAAATACTGCGTAGAATGCACAATATTTACATACCACGGGCATCTATCGTTGCTTTATCCTTGACATGAACATGAAATTTTGCGAGAATTTCGATTAGCCAAGAATCGGCGTGGATAAACGCTTTCTATAATAAAATCTCTTCATCCCACCACGCTTTACCCCAGACCGGGGCTTCTGCTACGGAGGTCTGTGACTGCAAAATTACAAAAAAAAATTTCATTTCACAACAATTCGCAATTTTTTTCATAAAAATACACCTATTTCTTTTAATACTGTTTGAACAAGGTATAGGTAAGCTTACATAACTGGAACAAGACGCTATTGTTAGCGTCCCTCGCGTCTGTGTTTCCGCATCCATCCGCGCCCTTCGTCGGCGTAAGCCGACATTAGCGTTGAGGTCTAAATCAATAAAATCCATTCTCGAAGTATAGGTCTACTATACTTCGCGTCACCCTAAATCTACTACCCAAACCATTATATGATTGGTTATCAGTATATAATAACTTTGGGGCTCAAAAAGTGACAAAGTCAAGAAAAATCCGGATTCTTGTCATGTAAGCCGGATTTTTATAAAGAATTGAATAATATTAGATTTCGGTGACGGTGTCGGAGAGGGGTTTGCGAGAAGAGTGGTTGGGAAGGGGGGCTGCGTCTTCAGCTGCATAGCCAAGGTCGAGGAGCATCAGAATCTCTTCGTCGTCTGGCAAAGCAAGTGCTGAGTGGAGTTTGTCGGGATCAAAACAGTTGACCCAGCATGAATCCACACGCGCATCTGCTGCCGCAAGCATCAGATGCGTTGCCACAATACTTGCATCCTCAATCCCCGAGTCCCTTTTGCCGCCTGGATAGGTATAGACATCGTTCTTGTTGAATGCCACCACAAGCACCACCGGCGCACAATATCGACAGGGCGTGCACTCATCAATTTTTGCCAATGATTCCTGACTTTTGGCTATATAGATGTGTTGCTCCTGAAGGTTCTTCGCAGTAGGGGCCAAACGCCCCGACTCGAGGATATATTCGAGAGTTTCTTTACCGACAGCCTTGTCGCTGTATTTTTTGCAGGAATATCTTTTCCCTGCCAATTCCTTAAATTTCATAACTGCATTATTTATCAAATTAGTCTTATTTTTATAACAATTTTAATTCCCTTTTTTCACTTATAAACTTAGCGAGCATATGCAACAGTGACAATTCGGACAAAGTGTACGGATTCGGACATTATATTGCAAATACGATAATTGATAATCAGTCCATTAACATTTTGGCACGACGATTGCCAATTTTTCAATGCGGAATTGTAATCAATCGCTTTGCACATGGCCAAACCACGTTGCATCGCAATAATTCAAAATTCAAAATTCGCCAAACCGTGGATAGAGAAATATCTAAATCTGAAAGAAACAAAGCCAA
>CAYMBR010000084.1:0-8268 GCA_964388725.1 uncultured Sangeribacter sp.
TCGTGTTGATTTTCAGAAATATTTTCAAAACAGGCTTTAACTTGTTTGGCTATTTCATACGCAAGGCGAGGTGGCACTGCATTTCCCACCATTTTATATCCATCTACGACATTGCTATAAATGAATTTAAAACTATCAGGGAAAGATTGAATGCGAGCACATTCTCGAACACTGAATCTTCTATAAAGAGATTCATACCCTTTAACGAACTCTCTAAGATTGGAATTGACGAAACTCATTTTTGGAGCTTGCGGATGTATTGGGCAATTTTTTGCTTGAGCTTGTATTGTAAAAGAGAGTTCATCCCAATTCCTAACTCTGTTTCGAGCCATAAATTTTGCATCGAAAGTTCCAATATAGCAATCATGATTATAAAATTTCCCAGAAGGAGACTTGTCTACATTTTCAGTTAGATAAAGTCGAGGCTCAATATTTATATCAGAAATAGCTCGTCGTAGTGTAATAGGGGTGATCGTTGTTGGTTTGGGGAATATAAAATCACAATTAAAGTCAATTCTAATCCCTATAATGAATACTCTCTTACGATTTTGTGGTATTCTGTAATTTGCCGCATCTAATAATTCATAAAAGACCTTATATCCGCTTTCTCCTAGTTGAGCAATAAAGGATTTGAAGGTTTTAAAGTGTTTATCTGAAATTATACCTTCAACATTTTCTATTACAAAGAATTTTGGTTTTTTAGCCTTTATTAATGAAATATAAGTCAAGAATAATTTACCACGCTCATCCTCGAGTCCAAGCATTCTCCCTCCTAGGCTCCAAGATTGACATGGTGGTCCACCAATAAATCCATCGCATTCAGGAATCTCGTTGGGTTGTACCTCTCGTATATCTTTCTTACATAGATATGTTTCTGGGTTATTGAGTTCATATGTGGCATGGATTTTAGTATCTATTTCATTTGCCCACACCACATCAAATCCGGCTTGTTTAAAACCAAGATCTAACCCGCCACATCCGGAAAAGAAAGATGCAACTTTCATAAGATAAACTTTTAAAAGGCCCCAGAATTTTTCAATGTCTTTTTTATTTGCATAGCAATATGATATGCTAGATTTACGGGTACTGCGTTTCCGATCATTTTGTATCCATAATTGAGATCATCATATAAAAAAGTAAAGTCATCAGGGAAACTTTGCACACGTGCAACTTCTCTGACTGTCATTCTTCTATATAAATGTTCCATGCCATCGACAAATTTTTGTATATTAGCACTTATTTTTATCATTTTTGGAGCTTGTGGATGCAATTGACATTGACGTCCACTTGCTTGAACAGTGAAACCTGGCTCATCCCATCCCCTAACCCTATTTCTTGACATATATATAGGTGAATATGAACCTATAAAATATTCGTGATTTGCGATGATGCATTTATCCCCGTTGGTCTTATTTTTGTCAAGTGCTGGAATAGCTGAATCTCTTAAATCCCAGATGGCATCTCTTAATGTTTGCTTATATTCTACAGGCGTGGGATATTCAAATTTCAAAATGCCTAAATCTTTTCTGAAACCGATATAAAAGATCCTATCTCTATCTTCCGGCACATCATAATCATTGGCATTAAGCATTTTTAGGCTTACATTATATCCAGCTTCATCAAAAAGTTTCATAAAAGAAGCAACCGCTTTTTCATTTCGTTTAGCCAACATTCCAGAAACATTTTCTGCAACGAAGAAAAAAGGCTGCTTGTCCTTTAATATTCGTATGTACTCATAGAAAAGTTGTCCTCGAGGATCATTAATACCCCTAAGTGCACCCCCTTCACTCCAAGACTGGCATGGAGGACCTCCTATAATTCCAGTGATTTTGTCTGGAAAAGATGATGAGTTGATATTTCGGATGTCACCTTCGATAAGTTCGGTGTCAGGGAAATTTTCTCTAAATGTGGGACAAATTTTGGGGTCAAATTCATTCGCAATGACTGTATGAAATCCAGCATTATGAAACCCTTTGTCCAATCCACCTGCCCCGGAAAATAAACTTATTAGATTCATTATGACCAACGACAATTAAAGGTTATTACTGCAGCGGGCATTCCAACAATCTGAATGTCAAATTTCAAACTTGGTTCTACCTTTGAAGAAGCATTGTGAATCCTAAACGTAAATTGCCATCCTCCATCAAGATAAAGTTCCAAAGTGGTTTTGCTTTCAGGTGCAAAATCAAGATGAATTAATCTTTTAGGTAGTTTTACTTGGGGTATCTCAAAAGGAGAAATTGCTTTTTTCGCAGGTAGGTTTAGCGTTTTATGAATATTTACAGCCTGTATAGTTGTCAGTTTCCTGGAATCGATACTTATAACTTTATAGAAATCGAATTTTCCAAGTAAGTATTCTACTAATTTAGCAGGATTGGTTGAACTCTTTTTTAGTATGGATTGTAGTTCATCCTTGAATGCTTCGAGAATTGGGATATATATGGTTTCCTCTTTATTTTCTATTTGATTAAATTTTAGACCATTATCCTTGCCATCTTGAAGAAATTGAAAAATTGGGCGAACGTTATTCCAATATTCTTGAGAGCATTTAACTCCAAACCAAGAATTTCCAAAATCAAGATTCGTTGCTAATCTGCTATGTTTTACTGCGAAATTATTGTGTTTAAGGCTAAGACCAATTTCCCATTGTATTGAACTGCGTAAAATGAGTATGTCTCTTACGTCTCCATTTTCTCCCGCACTATCAGGTTGTAGTAAAAGTTCAATAATATCTTCATCATTCTCTTCAATGCGAGGTTCAAGTATCAAAATTTGTTCAACGGCAGCATTTGCGCTAAGTATGTATAGATTCTTCTTTTGCGAATCAAGTTGTTCCCATTCTTTTTTACATGCCTCATAGCATCCATCTTCAATGATTTTCACTAATCTTTGATTTTTAATGCGTTCATATAGTGCCATCAAGCATGCAAATTCATATGCTCGTCCCTGAATATAACTTAAACTCGACATTGTAAAATTGTTGAATAATCTTATGATAAAATTACTTTTTCAAGGGGTAGCCAGCCGGCCACCCCCTGATTATGTCTTTTCTGTATCGCGTCGTCTTCCGAAGTATCGGTGAAAACGATGAAAACGATGAAAACGATGAAAACGATGACAACGATGACAACGACGACAACGACGACAACGATGAAAACGATGAAAACGACGACAACGATGAAGACGCAAAAACTTACACAGTCAAAATCTCTTTCTCCTTTGTGGCGAAGATCTCGTCGATTTTCTTCAGATATTTGTCGTGGAGCTTCTGCACGTTGACCTCTGCATCCTTCTCCATGTCCTCGCTGAGTCCCTGCTTGATTTCTTTCTTCAGCCCGTCGATGGCCTCGCGGCGGGCATTGCGCACCGACACCTTGGCATTCTCAGCCTCAGCCTTACACTTCTTCACAAGCTGCTTGCGGCGGTCCTCCGTCAATGGGGGAATTCCGAGGCGGATAACCTCTCCGTTGTTTTCCGGCGTGATTCCGAGATCGGAGTCTATGATGGCCTTTTCAATCACTCTGAACATTGACTTTTCCCAGGGTGTGATTGCGATGGTGCGGGCATCCGGCACCGACACGTTTGCCACATTTGAGATAGGGACCTGGCTGCCATAGTAGTCCACGCGGATGCCATCGAGCAACTTGGTAGATGCCTTACCGGCGCGGATGCGGGCCAGTGTTTCCTCCAGATAATCGGCAGCGAGTTCCATCGACTCCTGCGCATTGTCGAGATATTCCTTTACTTCCATGATATGTTGATTTTATTTTAGCCCCCGACCCCCTCAAGGGGGAGAGTCTGTTTCCGCAGTCAATACTCCCCTTGAGGGGGTCGGGGGCTAATGTTCAATACACTAGCGTTCCTACTTTTTCGCCCTGCATCATCTTCTTGAGGTTGCCGACCTTGTCCATATTGAAGACATAGATCGGCATGTTGTTCTCCTTGCAGAGGGCGGTGGCGGTGAGGTCCATCACCTTAAGCCCGGCTGAAATCACGGCGTCGTATGTGATCTTGTCAAATTTCGTTGCCTTCGGATCCTTCTCCGGGTCAGCGGTATAGACACCATCCACTCGGGTGCCTTTGAGCATTACATCTGCCTCAATCTCTATGGCACGCAGCGCCGAACCCGTGTCGGTGGTGAAAAACGGTTGTCCGGTGCCGCAGCTCATGATCGCCACCTTTCCCTTCTCCATCGCCTCAATCGCCTCCCATTTGCTGTAGGGTTTGCCAATCGGGAACATATTGATGGCTGTTAAAACCTGGGCCGGTTGTCCCACAGATTCAAGTGCCGAGGAAAGCGCGAGGGAATTGATTACTGTTGCGAGCATCCCCATCTGGTCACCTTTCACCCGGTCAAAACCTTTGGAGGCCCCGGAGAGTCCGCGGAAAATATTGCCCCCTCCGATCACAATGCCGATTTCCACACCAGCATCGGCTATTTCCTTTATCTGGCGGGCATAGTCTTCGAGCCGCGTGCGGTCGATGCCATATCCTTGTTCCCCCATCAGCGATTCCCCCGAAAGCTTAAGCAATATTCTCTTATACTCCATTGATTTATATCGTTTGTGGTTTAATGTTTATGGTTTATGGTTTATGGTTTAATTTATCGGCAACTTTCTTCCTACAAGCTAAACTTATAAACTTATAAACTTCGAATTTCGCACCGCGAAATTTGAACATCCACAAAGTTATTAAAAATTTTCCATCCACCCAAACATTAGTTATATAATTTTGAATTTTGAATTTTGAATTAATTCTCAATTCTCAATTCTCAATTCTCAATTCTCAATTAAAAAAAGTGAGACCCGCGCCTCGGGGTGAGGCAACGGGTCTCGGGGGATAGGATGGATTTGGGGAGTAGCCCATAGCAGAGTCGAACTGCTCTTTAGAGAATGAAAATCTCTCGTCCTAACCGATAGACGAATGGGCCATCATTCAGCTCGCCCGAAGATTACTTCGCTGCGGCTGTGAGTTTATTGATGTGGATCTGAAGTCCACTGCAGAGGTTCGCTGCCTTGTTCTTCGAGATTACATTCTTCCGGCCAAGACGCTGTAGAAGTGCGCTTACCTTATTGTAGGCAGCCTGTGCTTCGGCTGCATCGCTCATCTTGCGTACCTTGCGAACTGCGTTGCGGGCTGTCTTGGCCCAATAACGGTTTTCCAGTCTGCGCTTCTCCGCCTGACGAATTCTCTTTAGTGATGACTTATGGTTTGCCATTGCTATTTCTTGTTCTTTATTTTTTTTGATTTCGTAGCCCATAGCAGAGTCGAACTGCTCTTTAGAGAATGAAAATCTCTCGTCCTAACCGATAGACGAATGGGCCTCCTTAGAATTTTCCTCGGGGCAATCTTTAAAGAGCTTCCCTACCCACTTTGGCGTTTTCGACTGCAAAATTAATACCATTTTTTCATTCCACCAAATTTTTCTCCATTTTTTTGCACTTTCCCAATTTATTTTCTTATCTTTGCAAACAAAATAGCCTCTCTACACCTTATATTATGGCTATATTTGCCATTTTGGCCACTAAAACTACCGCTATGGATATCTATATCAAAAACACCAATACCCACATCGAGGTGCCGGGGGGAGAAACCCCGCTTTCCATGATCGAATCGGGAAAGGTCGGCCTCAATTTCAAACCCATCACCTGCCTTGTCAACAACAAGTCGGAAGACCTCACCTTCCAGATCTACGCCCCAAAGCAGATCGAATACCTCGACGAATTTTCCGAACCCGGACGACGATGCTACACCCGTGCCCTCTGCTTCATGCTCTATAAAGCCGTGAGCGAGATTTACCCAAGCGCTCAACTGCGAATCGAACACGCAATTTTCCGCGGTTATTTCTGCCGGATTCTCCAGGGAAAAAACATCATCGAGATTACTCCCGAACTGGTCGAAAAACTTGAATCCAGAATGCACCGGCTCGCCGACGACGACATCCCCTTCGTGCGACACGAGCAACTCACCGCCGACCTCTTCCCCATACTCCGCCGTCAGCACCTCGACAGCAAGGTACTTCTTTTCGAGACTACCTCCCAACTCTACACCACTTACTATACTCTCGACGGCCTCGCCGACAGCTACTACGGCTCCATGCCCCCATCCACCGGATATGCACCCATTTTTGCACTCCACCCTTACGCCGACGGTTTCGTGCTGATGGGAAAGGACCCACATTCCCCGGCGCAACCCCTCCAGCCGGAACACCAGGACAAAATGTTCAAGGCCTTCACCGACTATATGCACTTCAACGACGTCATCAAGGTGCGCAACGTCGGGGAATTGAACCGGTCTGTCAGAAACCGCACCGTCCGCGACCTTATCAATGTCGCGGAGGCAATGCACGAACGACAGATCGCTTCCATCGCCGACCGAATCGTGGAGAAAGGCTCCAAGATCGTCTTACTCGCCGGTCCCTCTTCTTCCGGAAAAACCACCACCTGCAAGCGCCTTGCAATCCAGCTGATGACCCGACTCGTCACCCCTAAGATGATTTCCCTCGACGACTATTTCGTAAACCGCGCCATAACCCCACGCGACGAAACCGGCGAATACGACTACGAGAGCCTGTATGCCCTCGACCTCCAGCGTCTCAACTCCGACCTCTCTCGCCTCCTGGCCGGCGAACGGGTAAACCTGCCCACCTACAGCTTCGATCTCGGACAAAGGATAGAGAAAGACAAACCGCTGCAGATGAACCCTTCCGATGTGCTGATTATGGAGGGTATCCACGGACTTAACCCCGAACTCACCCCCTCAATTTCCCCCTCATCTATATTTAAGGTGTATGTCTCGGCTCTCACCACCCTCGCAATCGACGACCACAACTGGATCTCTCCAAACGACAACCGTCTGCTCCGACGCATCGTCCGCGACTACCGCTACCGCTCCACCTCGGCCCTCGACACTATCCGCCGTTGGCCTTCCGTCCGCCGCGGAGAGGAGAAATGGATATTCCCCTTCCAGGAAAATGCCGACGCCACCTTCAACTCCTCGCTAATCTTCGAACTCGGCGCGATGAAGGAGTATGCCGAACCCCTCCTCCGCCAGGTGCCTCACAACGTGGAGCAATACTCCAACGCCTACCGTCTGCTCCTTTTCCTCGAATATTTCGACCCAATACCATCCGACCAAATACCCCATACATCCCTGCTGCGCGAATTCCTAGGCGGCTCCTCCTTCCACTACTGAAATGAAAAAGTTTCCATAGCAATCTTATTGTGCATTGCGCATTGTGCATTGCGCATTGTGCTTTTCCCAAAGCCCGGAGCAGCTTGCCGGCATCTATTTCGCCTACCCCGACTCCGCTGCCGCTAATTCCAACTTGCCCCACGACCCCGAGGGTCTCATTGAGATTCTCGGTGGCGAAAGGGCTGTGGAGGCAAAACTGGATTCCCTATTCGGGATGAAAAGATATTGGCACGGCAATGAGCCGTGCCATCAGATAACTTATCTTTATAATGCGATTCCTCAAAGCACCACCTTCGATAGCGTGTACTTCGCATCGGCCTGGTCCTCAAACGTGAGAATTGTCTTCTCTTTGTTGACCTTCACATCCTCTATCTGCCCGAATTTTGCCAGACTGGTGAGGAAAACCTCGGTGACCGGGCCAAGTTCCGGTGCACTGATGGCATTCACGCTCAATGAGTTCCGGTCGAATACAAGGTAAAATTCATCGTCATCCTTGTCATCGCGTGTCCATGTGCCGTCGATTGTCGCGCTGATGGTGCTGTTGTGGGTAAGTCCGGTCGAATCCGGCGGCAATGTCAGCTCATAGCGGGCGGTCAACTTCACCGGCCCCGACTTCGAGTTGTCTCCCTCGATGAAATCGAAGGTCGTCACCTGGATCGTCGATACTGTCCCGGAGAGTTTCGGTACTACTGCCACGGGAGTGGATGTCTCCCATGTGCCGATAAAACTGTTGTCCTTTGAGCAGGATGCAAGGGCGGCGATGCCCATCACAGCTACGGAGCCGAGAAATATACGGGTCATTTTTTTCATAAGTATTGTCTGGTTAGGTCCCCTCTGCGGGCATGGTTATTGTCAAAGGTACAACAATCTTTACCAAAAAAAGTTCACTCCCCTTTAGCTTTGCATGGAGGCGGCGTGCTTTAGCCGCCGCTGTCGTCCCCAGCCGCAGCTTTGCATGGAGGCGGCGCGCTTTAGCCGCCGCTGTCGTCCCCAACCGCAGCTTTGCATGGAGGCGGCGCGCTTTAGCCGCCGCTGTCGTCCCCAGCCGCAGCTTTGTATGGAGGCGGCGCGCTT
>CAYMBR010000085.1:0-8006 GCA_964388725.1 uncultured Sangeribacter sp.
ATTCAAAAGGACTAAAAATTGGAAGAGAGGAAGGAAGAGAGGAAGGAAGAGAGGAGGGAAGAGAGGAAGGAAGAGAGGAGGGTATAAGGCTAACCGCAAGAAAGATGCTTGACTCCGGGATAGATCCAGATTTCATAAGGCAAATCACGGGACTTTCCATAGGTCAGTATTGAAATACCCCACCCTTGTCTTCCGAGGGGCGGAGATGCCAACCGCATCAGCGAGGGGCGGAGACGCCAACCGCATCAGCGAGGGGCGGAGACGCCAACCGTGTCAGCGAGGGGCAGAGGCCCTCCATTTTGTTAACCGCTGGACCTTGAGGCCCGTGGCTCTCATCCCCTCACATCAGCCCCGAAGGGGTTGCCCTAAACACTTGTCGATTATACAATTATTTATTCGGACTATTAGAAAGTATTTAAATATGGGGAGATTCGAATTGAATAATTGATGTGGGCATGCAGACAAAGCAAACCACTTCGTAAATGTTTTACATGGGCTTGATCATGGATTCGATGAAGGCGATTTCATCGTCGGAGAGTTTGTATTTGGCGTATAGTTGGCGGTCAATCTCCGGAACACTCTTGTTCCAGTCGATGTCGCTTCTCTCTGTAAAGTCTTGCATCGGTACAAGAGAATACACTTTGCTGGTTGCGTGTTGCGTATTCTTTTTAAGAAGAACCATGAACCTAAAGAATTTAGTCCTTATATAATTTTGAACATTAATGGCTGTTCCTTTATGCTCAAATGGACCAATAACAAGATAAGTTTCAGTACAACAAGTCCCCTTGTCTCCGAAAAATGGTTTGTTTATGATTTGATGAGGAAATTCTTCTCCAGCACCATAAGCTTCAGAAATATAAACTTTATATTGATCTAACCATTCTTTATTTTGTAGAATAAGTGAACTATCAACATAACCCATTTTCTTATTTGCAAATATCGGTAAATATCCTCTTTCTGGATAAGATTTGAAATTTCTGAAAGTAGAGGCAAAACCGAATGGTTTACGAGCACTAACGTAATATTCAAATGTCTCTTGATGTAGTTTTCTGACTTTATTAAGAATGGTAATAGCTTCGTTATAACGAATGACAATGTCCAAACCGTTCTCTTGCAAGTATCTTTCATCACATGAAATAACATTCGTGCCATTCAGGGTCAGTATCAATACCCTGCGGAAGTCCCCGCGCTCCTTGACCACCTGAAGAGCCGAAAGCGTCTTGCCGAAACGCATCTTTGCGTTCCATAGCATCTGGTTGCCTTTTTTGAATTGTTTCAGTGTCTTGTCTATAGCCTCTCGCTGTTCGGGACGGAAGATTATCGGCGAGAATTCGTCGGTGATTTCCGACGCGAGGAGGGATTTGCGACCTTCCTTTACGGCGGCGATGGCTCTTTTTGCAGTGGCGAGGGCACAGCAGAGCCATTCGTTGGCGCCGTTGACCTTGTCGAATATTTTTCGCCTGATTCCGCTTCTTAGCAACACATCGTGCACCTCCTTGTCGTTGAAGCCGAGCACTGCCCCTCCGCGAATTGTGATGGAAATCTCGGTGTGCAAAAGTTCGTAGGCTATTCCGGCTGTCTTGGTGTATTGGTCTATCCTTGCCTTGGCGGCCTTGTTGAGTGCACTGCAGTTGGGAGGCAGTGTGGAACATGCGGCTTCAGCCGCATGAGCGCAGCAGAAAGCGGCGGCTAAAGCACGCCGCCTCCATACAAAGCTTCGACACCCCAGACGCGCCCTTCATCGGTAAGAGGCGAACCGGAACTTGAGCAATTAATTTGCAAATTTGGATTGAAAAGTGTAATTTCGCAATTAAAATATACGGTTATGGCATTTTGGAAGAGAATATATGAATGGCTGGCTATAGGCTGGCTCTATAAGAAAATTACGAAGTTATTGGATAAAATCGATGACTACATCGATGAGCATAATCCATTTATGGCAGATGACTGCATCCCGGGATCTTACTCCAAGCAAGGGTCGCGAAGAACTTACGCAAACAATCACCATAATGATGATGACTTCGACGACTATACCCACGAGGACATCGACGACTTCGACATCGACGATGACTACGACTATGACTATTAAAAAAATTTCCGGGGATATTGTGATTTTTTCAAAAAAAATCACTTACTTTGTAGTTTGAATTTTTCATCGGCTGAAATGAGTTATGGAGGTGTCTTTAAAATAAGACAACACCTCCGCATTGCATGCGGAGAACAGTAACAAATATCACAGCTAATGGAAAAAGACACATAAAATAGACTGCACAAAAAGATATATAAAAACAGACTACATAAATGGCAGAGCAAAACAACAGCTATAGCAACGAGGAGGCCTACGAGGGAGCCCTCGAATATTTCGGGGGCGACGAACTCGCAGCCCGGGTCTGGGCAAGCAAATATGCCCTCAAAGACTCTTTCGGCAACCTCTATGAGAGAACACCCGACGACATGCACCACCGCATCGCGTCGGAAATAGCCCGCATTGAAAGCCACTACCCCAACGGCATGAGCGAGGAGGAAGTTTATGAACTGATCAAGGATTTCCGCTACATTGTGCCCCAGGGTAGTCCGATGGCCGGCATCGGCAACAACCTTCAGGTGGGAAGTCTTTCGAACTGCTTTGTGATAGGACTCGACGGACATCCCGACTCCTACGGCGGCATCATCCGGGTAGATGAGGAGCAGGTGCAACTGATGAAACGGCGTGGCGGCGTGGGCCACGACTTGAGCCACATTCGCCCGAAGGGCAGCCCGGTGAAAAACTCCGCCATCACCTCCACCGGACTGGTGCCCTTCATGGAACGCTACAGCAACTCGACCCGCGAGGTGGCACAAGACGGTCGCCGTGGTGCGCTGATGCTGACAGTAAGCAGCCGACATCCGGACGCCAAGGCTTTTATCGATGCCAAACTGGAACAGGGGAAAGTGACCGGTGCCAACATATCGGTACGCATCGACGACGGCTTTATGAAGGCAGCCGAATCCGGAACCCCATATATCCAGCAATTCCCGGTGAAATCCGACACCCCGCTTGTCACCAAGGAGGTGGATGCAAAATCGCTATGGAAAAAGATTGTGCACAACGCTTGGAAAAGCGCGGAACCGGGAGTACTCTTCTGGGACACCATCACCCGCGAGAGTGTGCCAGACTGCTACGCCGACTTAGGGTTTGAGACCATCTCCACCAACCCCTGCGGCGAGATTCCACTCTGCCCCTACGACAGTTGCCGCCTCACGGCCATCAACCTATTCAGTTATGTGAAAAATTCCTTCACACCGGAGGCATATTTCGATTTCGACCTTTTCCGCGACCATGTGGGCAAAGCGCAGCGCATCATGGATGACATCATCGACCTTGAGATGGAGAAAATCGAACTCATCATCAACAAAATAAAGGAAGACCCGGAGACAGAGGAGGTGAAATCGACCGAACTGCATCTTTGGGAGAAAATCCGCAACAAAACCCTCAAGGGGCGGCGTACCGGCTGCGGCACCACCGGCGAGGGGGATATGCTCGCCGCCCTCGGACTGCGCTACGGCACGCCGGAGGCCACCGATTTCTCAACCGAAGTCCACAAGCAACTGGCACTCGCCTACTACAACGCCTCCGTGACAGCCGCCGAGGAACGCGGTGCCTTTGAGATCTATGATGCCGAAAGGGAGAAAAACAATCCCTTCATCATGCGCCTCAAGGAAGCTGACCCGGCACTATATGAGAGAATGGTGAAACATGGCCGCCGCAACATCGCCTGCCTCACCATAGCACCGACCGGCACTACCAGCCTTATGACCCGCACCACCTCCGGCATCGAACCGGTGTTCCTGCCCGTCTATAAACGCCGACGCAAGATTGTCCCTGGCGATGAGAATGTCAGCATCGATTTCGTGGATGAAGTGGGCGATGCTTTCGAGGAGTTCACAGTATATCATCCCAAGTTTATCGACTGGATGAAGACCCAGGGCATCGAACCGAAGAAAAACATGAGCCAGGAGGAACTTGATGAACTCGTCAGGAAATCGCCTTACCACAAAGCCACTGCCAACGACATCGACTGGATGGAGAAAGTGAGGATGCAGGGAGCAGTGCAGAAATGGGTGGACCACTCCATTTCCGTCACCATCAACCTTCCCAACGACATCACCGAAGAACTTGTCGGCGACCTCTATATGCAGGCATGGAAAGCCGGGTGCAAGGGTTGCACGGTGTATCGCGACGGTTCGCGCAACAATGTGCTGGAGGCAGTCAAGAAAAAAGAACCGGCCAAGGGAGAACTCATCCACACCCCCGACCATGTCACCAAACGCCCCAAGGAACTGGAGGCAGACGTGGTGCGCTTCCAGAACAACAAAGAGAAATGGATTGCATTTGTCGGACTTGTGGATGGCAAACCCTACGAAATCTTCACCGGTCTTGCCGACGACGACGATGGCATCTTCTGCCCGAAGAGCGTGAACCACGGCAAGATTATCAAGGAGATAATGCCCGACGGAGTGAAACGCTACGATTTCCAGTTTATCAACAAACGCGGCTACAAGACCACCATAGAGGGGCTGAGCGAGAAGTTCAAACCGGAATTCTGGAACTACGCAAAACTGATTTCGGGAGTGCTCCGCTATGGCATGCCAATCGACCAGGTTATCAAACTGGTGCAGGGACTGGAACTTGACTCCAACAGCATCAACACCTGGAAAAACGGAGTGGAACGCGCATTGAAGAAATATATACCCAACGGAACGGCAAGTGCGGGGAAATGTCCGAACTGTGGAGCCGAGTCGCTTGTTTATCAAGAAGGATGCCTCATCTGCACAAGTTGCGGCAGTTCACGTTGCGGATAATTCTATTTCGCTTTGCTAAATGGAAAGTTTAAGGTTTAAGGTTTAAGGTTTAAATCTTTAGCAACTTTGACTCGCATAAAGTCTTCGATGTTGCATAAAACCAACCGAAAGACTAAACCTTAAACCTTAAACAAAATAATGACAAAAATATGAAAATACGAATTCATCTCGGCTACCACACTGAATGGGGAGAGGCGGTCTATATATCCGGCTCGATCCCGCAGCTTGGAGCCAGCGACAAGACATCGGCCCCAATCATGGAGCTGAAAGCCCCCGACATCTGGTCGATATCATTCGATATTCCCGACGACGTGAGGGAATTCGACTATAACTTCATCGTCAAGGCAGATGGGAAACCATGGCGCGAGGAATGGGGAGGTCCCCACCGCTTTGAGGTCGGCGACGGCATCTCAGCCTACGACATACACGCCTACTGGCAAGACGTACCCTCCGACAAACCTTATTATTCGTCGGCGTTCGTAGACGGCATGCTCTACCGCACCCACCGCGACCAGCCCATACGGCCTAAGGCCGGCACCACAGTGTTTCGCGTGCTCGCCCCGATGGTGATGCCCGATGAGGTGCTCGCCATAAGCGGCGAATGCAAAGCCCTCGGCAAATGGGACCCGGCTAAGGCCATGACCTTCAACGATGCCCATTACCCCCTCTGGGAGGCGGAACTTGACATGAAGGGAGTATCACTTCCTTTGGAATTCAAATTCGTGATTCTCGACAAGAAGACCCGCGAGGTGAGGGAATGGGAGGCACGCGACAACCGTTGCCTTGCATTCTACCCATCTACAAAAAACAGTGTGCTGATCTTCGATGGCATCCGCTTTGAAAACCCGCGCAAATCATGGAAAGGAGCCGGCACAGCAATCCCGGTGTTCTCGCTCCGCTCCGAAGAGGATGAGGGTGTGGGCGATTTCCACGACATCAAGAAGATGGTAGACTGGTGCGAGATGACCGGCCAGAAGATACTCCAGGTGCTTCCCATCAACGACACCACCAAGACCGGGACCTGGACCGACTCCTACCCCTACAGCGCCAACTCCACTTTCGCACTCCACCCGATGTATCTGCGCCTGGAGGCTACCGGACATCTAAAGGACAAGACCCGCCGCCAGCACTACCGTGCAGAATTCGACAAACTCAACGGGCTGCCGCAGGTGGACTATGAGGCCGTCAACAATCTCAAACACGCATACCTGCGCGAACTCTATGCCGAGCAGGGGGTGGCAACCCGCAAATCGGATGCCTACAAGGCATTTGTGGAGGAAAACGACTATTGGTTGCGCAGTTATGCGGCATGGTCGATACTGCGCGACTATTTCCACACCGCCGACAACTCGCAATGGGGCGAATATGCTGCCTACAACGAGGATGCCGTGAACCATTTCATCTTGCAGCACGAGTATGAATTCCTCTACTATTATTATGTGCAGTATCTTCTCGACCGGCAGCTTCGCGAAGTGCGCGACTATGCCCACCAGCATGGCATCGTCCTGAAAGGCGACATACCTATCGGCATAGGCCGCCAAAGCGTGGATGCCTGGAAAGACCCACAGCTCTTCAACATGGACGCTCAGGGCGGTGCTCCACCGGATGACTTCTCCATCCTTGGCCAGAACTGGGGCTTCCCCACCTACAACTGGGACGAGATGGCGAAAGATGGTTTTGCATGGTGGAAAAACCGTTTCCGCAAGATGGCTGAGTATTTCGATGCCTACCGCATCGACCATATCCTCGGATTCTTCCGCATCTGGCAAATCCCGATGGATGCGGTGCATGGTCTGCTCGGTTATTTCAACCCGGCACTCCCTTACTCGCCGGAGGAACTGCGCAAGAACTACGACTTCTGGATTCATCCGGAGACACAGGCACATCCCAACATCACGGAGTGGATGGTCAGCGATTTCTTTGGCGACACGACCGACTACGTGAAGCAGGAATTCCTTGAAAACAACGGCAACGGCACATATCGTCTGAAAAATTACGTATCGACCCAGCGCAAGATTGAGGAACATTTCTCACGCCTTGAACCCAACCAGCACAACACATTTCTCAAGAACACGCTGATGAATGTGCTCGACGATGTGCTATTCATTGAGGATCCGTATCAGAAAGGTCACTATCATCCGAGAATCTCGGCTCAGTTCACATATCAGTTCCGCCAGCTGACCGACTACGAGCGTTGGTGTTTCAACCGCCTCTACAATGATTTCTTCTATCACAGGATGAATGATTTCTGGTATGGCAAGGCGATGTGGAAACTGCCGCCGCTTCTCGACTCGACCGGCATGCTGACATGTGCCGAAGACCTTGGCATGATTCCCGACTGTGTGCCGGAGGTGATGCACCGCTTGCAGATACTCTCGCTCGAGATCCAGAGAATGCCGAAAGACCCGAAGACAGAGTTTGGCAACACCTACACCTATCCCTACTACAGCGTATGCACCACTTCGACCCACGACATGGACGGCATACGCGCTTGGTGGGAATCGGATCCCTCCGCCACCCAAAGGTTTTTCAACTACTTCTTGGGCGAGCATGGCCAGGCACCACAGTTTGCCGAGCCATGGATATGCAGCAAGATAATCGACCTTCACCTGAAGTCGCCATCAATGCTCTGCATACTGCCGCTTCAGGACTGGCTAAGCACCGACGGTTCGCTCCGCCGTGAGAATCCGCATGATGAACTCATCAACATTCCGGCAAACTCGCAACACTATTGGCGCTACCGAATGCATCTTACAGCGGAGGCGCTCTTGGCAGCCGACAGTTTCAACGCCAGCCTCGCCTCCTGGCTCTCCGCCACCAACCGATAAAACCGACTACAGCCTGAGTCTGAGACTCAGGCTGCCGATAAAACAAAATAGCCTCAGTGCATGTGCACTGAGGCTATTTTGTTTTGCAATTTTCAATAACTCTTCCGAAGAGTTACTTAAATTTTCACTGCAAAATTAACGAAAATCATTTATATCAGCAAGTTTTTTAGAGAAAATTTGCATACAGTTTTTATGCAAAATCCTGCATAAAATGGGCATTTGTTTAGCAAATGCCCATTTTTATTTTTGTATATATTTGATATTCAATGCGGTGCAAGTCGTCACAATCTCTTCGGAAGAGATATTGAAATTTGCTAAACATTTTTCAGGTAAAAG
>CAYMBR010000086.1:0-7951 GCA_964388725.1 uncultured Sangeribacter sp.
TAGATAAAAGTGGCCTTGAATTTACAAATACGCACCGATAGCTGAGTAGTTACCGGGAGGGAGAAAATTGTTAATGGATGTTAAAATTCTTTAATGTTACAAAAATTTAACAAATATCCGTTACTTTTGCGTTGCAAAAATGTTTAATCATTTAGACATATTGCCTAAAATCTGATACCGCCGCAGGATTGCACACCAGGCTACGATTTTTGTTTCTCTCCATAATATGTGACACCTAACAGAATTATTATAACTCCGATGAGAGATTAAATAAATATAAAGTAGAACTAAAAAAAATTCTGCATGAAAAACGTTTGTTTCACACTGAACCGGAAGTTCGTGGCGACAATGGTTATGCTGTTGGCTCTCGCGCTTCCATCGCTGGCTCAGAAGATCACCGTCCACGGCGTGGTCGATGACACTACGGGCGAGCCACTGATTGGCGCCACAGTGCTTGAAAAAGGCACCACCAACGGCACCGCGACAGACTTTGACGGCAATTTCACCATCAATGTCGAACCAAATGCAATCCTGACAGTGAGCTACGTGGGCTATGACCCACAGGAAGTGCACGTCAACGGACGCACAGACATCAAAGTAACACTTTCAGAAAACAGCACAATGCTGCAGGAGACAGTGGTCATCGGCTACGGCTCCGTGAAGAAATCCGATGCCACCGGCTCAGTGGCAGTCATAAAGCCGAGCGAGGTTGAGGCCGGTCTTGCCACCTCCGCACAGGACCTTCTCGTCGGCGCAAGCCCGGGCGTTGTCGTCACTCTCGACGGCGGTAACCCCTCCGGCGGTGCCAACATCCAGATCCGTGGTGGCGCATCACTCGCAGCATCCAACTCCCCACTTATCGTGGTCGATGGCGTGCCTATGGACACCAAGGGCATCACTGGTTCCTCCAACCCCCTGAGCCTTATCTCACCGGAGAACGTGGAGTCAATGACAATCCTCAAGGACGCATCGGCAACTGCCATCTACGGTTCACGTGCATCAAACGGTGTCATCATCATCACAACCAAGAAAGGAAAATCAGGACGTCCGCAGGTTAACTTCACTGCAAACATGTATGTGTATACCCCACGCAACTATCCTGACATGATGGATGCATCCACTTTCAAGAGCTTCATTATCAATGAATATGGTGCAGACAGCGACCAGGCCGGCGCCCTCGGCAATGCCGACACCAACTGGAGCAAGGAAGCCCTCCGCACAGTGGTCAGCTCTGACTATAACCTGAGTGTCGGCGGCACTGCCGGATTCCTCCCCTACCGCGTGGCAGTCAGCTACACCAACAACAAGGGTATCCTGAAAAACACCCAGATGGACCGCGTGATTGGTTCTATCAACCTCACCCCGAAATTCTGGAACGACCTCCTTTCGGTCAACCTCAACGTGAAGGGCGCATACGTGAAGAACCAATATGCCGACAACACTCTCGGCACAGCTGCCTCCATGAACCCGACACTTCCCGTGAAGGATGAGGAGAACGGCGCCGCATACCTCGGCTACTGGACATCTTACGCAGCCGGCGGTGTACTTATAAATGGCGATACTCCTTCCGGCACAATCAACAACACTACAGCACCGCTCAACCCGATTTCACAGCTTCTCGAACATGAATCGAAAGGCACAAGCTGGCAGAGCGTCGGCAACCTTCAGATTGACCTTAAGATGCCTTTCCTCACCGACCTTCGCGCCAACCTCAACCTTGGCTATGACATCCAAAAGGGTAACTGGTTTGGCTACTATTACCCCAACACCCCGAATGCTTGGGTCAACGGTTTCGGCATCAAAGAAGACCCCAACAGCGACAGCGTGACCACAATCAAAAATGGTGGCGTCGACGCTGAGAAGCAGCATCAGCTACGTCGAAACCTTCTTCTCGACTTCTATCTGAACTACAACCACGAGTGGGAAAACATCGGCTCCACCCTCGACGTGACCGCTGGTTACTCCTGGCAGCGTTTCCACAACAAAGGCCACAGTTTCAGCTATGTATATAATGTGGGCGATCCGGATTATTATCCCACCCAGTATCAGGGTAACTACGATTACTACAAAGAATTTTTGGGAGAACAGGCTTATCCTACAAGCTACTACTCAACTCCCCATCAACTTGTATCGTTCTTCGGACGTATCAACTACAGCATCTTCTCCAAGTATCTTCTCACCGCCACTGTCCGCTACGACGGCACATCACGCTTCTCAAAGGAAAACCGCTGGGGTATCTTCCCGTCAGTGGCCCTTGCCTGGAAACTTCTTGATGAAAACTTCATGGAAGATGCACGCAACGTGATGAACGAACTTAAGATCCGTGCCGGCTATGGCGTAACCGGCCAGCAGGACCTCAACGACGACTACTTCCCCTATCTTCCGGTCTATACAGTATCGACCGACGTTTCCCACCGTTATCCTTTCGGAAGCACATTGGTTTATCCTGTAACTCCGGGTGCATATAATGCGGACATCAAGTGGGAGGAAACACATACATGGAACGTTGGTGTTGACTTCGGCTTTATCGGAAACCGCGTCAATGGAGCAATCGACTTCTACAAACGCGAAACAAAAGACCTTCTCACATTTGCCAATTATCCGGCAGGCTCCAACCTGACCAACAAGGGCAACATCAATATCGGCGACCTTGAGAACATCGGTGTCGAGGTTACATTGAACACACGCCCCGTCGTAACACGCGACTTCACCTGGTCTTCAAACATCAATGTGGCTTGGAACAAGAACAAGATTACTCGCCTTGCAGAAGGCGCCGACACCCAGACAGGTGACATCTCAGCCGGTACGGGTGGTACAATCCAGAAGCATGAGGTCGGCTATTCAGCCTACAGCTTCTACGTGTATGAGCAGGTATATAATGCAGATGGCACTCCTCTCGAAGGCGTGTTCGTTGACCGCGACGGTGACGGCGAGATTACAGAATCCGACAAGTATCTCTACCACAGCAAGGACCCGAAAGTCACCATCAACTGGGTGAACACCTTCAACTATAAGAACTGGGACTTCGGTTTCACTCTCCGTGCCAACATCGGCAACTGGGTTTACAACGACCGCATGGCAAGCACCGTCTTCAAGTCTGCCAACTCCTCGCTGCCTTTGAGCAACCTGAGAGACAACACATATCTCTTCAGCGAGCAGACACTGCAGCAGATCATGAGCGACTACTTCGTGCAGAATGCATCGTTCCTCCGCTGCGACAATATCTCGGTAGGCTACACATGGCCCAACCTTATCAACGACAACCTGCGTCTCCGCCTTTACGGTGCTGTGCAGAATCCCTTTGTCATCACCAAGTATAAGGGACTCGACCCGGAAATCTTCTCCGGTATCGACAATGGCGTATATCCCAACCCGATCACATTCTCGCTTGGCGTCGTAGCCTCTTTCTAATTTAAAACTGAAAAATTTAGAATTATGAAATTCAATAGATATTTCATCATCGGAGGCCTCGCGCTGACTCTCGGCATGACATCATGTGTCGGAGACCTCGACGTGACTCCCGATGACCCCAACACAAAACTCACCCTTTCCTCCAAGGATGAATATTTAGGTTTGCTTGCGCGTGCCTACGGAGGTCTTGTGCTTGAAGGCGGTATCACTGTAGACGATGGCGGTGCCGGCACATACATGCGTCAGCTTTTCAATCAGCAGGAGCTTACCACTGATGAAGCCATCGTCGGCAGCAACTGGAACGATGCCGGCATCGACGAAATGGGCTATGCCATCCCCGGCAAAGACAATCACTGGGTGTATGAGATGTATTGTCGCATCAATTATCAGATTGCCCTCTGCAATGAATTCCTTCGCACCATCAAGGAAGGCACGGAATATTTCTCCGATTCTGAGATTGAGACAATTAGTGCCGAGGTTCGGGTACTCCGCGACCTTAGCTATTACCACATGATCGACATCTTCGGCAAAGGTCCCTGGACCGACGAGAACTCACTCGTAGGCGCAATTCCCCCTACCTACAGCCGCTCAGAACTCTTTGAGGCTGTGGTGGAAGACCTAAAAGATGCATGCCCGAAAGTGACTCCCGCAGCATCCCAAGAATATGGTCGTGTGAGCCGCGAGGCCGCCTATATGCTTCTTGCAAAGCTTTACCTTAATGCCGAGGTTTATACCGGCAAGGGCAAGTGGCAGGAATGCGCAGACGCCTGCAAACAGGTTCTCAGTACCGGAATCACTCTCGCTTCCGACTACAGATACCTTTTCTGCGGAAGCAACGACAAGTATGTGGGCAATGGCGAAATCCTTTGGGCAGTGCCTCAGGGTCCCGACACCCAGTGCTACGGCGGCACAACCTATCTTGCCATCGGATCATACAATTCAAATGTTGACGTGACTCCCTATGGTTACTCCAGTGGTGCAGGTGCATGGGACGGTCCACGTGTGCGTCCGGAACTTTCCAACGCACTTTCCAGCAGCGACAAACGCCGCCTTATCTATGAAGGCGCATTCCAGTTGAATCTGGAGGATCTCTCGAGCTGGAATGCTGACGGATGTGGCTATATGTGTATCAAATATGTCAACACCGACGAGTCTGACTACTATAACGTAAACAGCACGGTGCTCTGCAACGACACACAGAACACCGACATCGATTTCCCGGTGTTCCGCCTTGCCGACACATACCTGATGCTTGCTGAATGCCAGCTTAACGGAATCCCTTGCGACGGAGTGAACTACTACAATATGGTACGCACTCGCGCAGGTCTTGCACCCGTCAGCACATATACAGCCGACGAACTCCTGCATGAGCGTCAGTGTGAGCTATACTGGGAGGGACATCGCCGCTCCGACCTCATTCGCTTCGGCAAATACACCGGCTCCAGCTACAACTGGCAGTGGAAAGGTGGCATCTACGACGGAACAGCTCTTGCCTCCTATCGCAACCTTATGCCCATCCCGGCACAGTTTGAAGCCACCCTCGGTCAGAACCCCGGTTATTAATCAAATTTAAAACCTGAAAGAAAAT
Organism: uncultured Sangeribacter sp.; assembly: GCA_964388725.1. Classification (GTDB taxonomy): domain Bacteria; phylum Bacteroidota; class Bacteroidia; order Bacteroidales; family Muribaculaceae; genus Lepagella. The sequence goes on from CAYMBR010000086.1 coordinate 5,000, forward strand.
GAAACACATTAAATATTTCGCGCTTGGGGCTCTGGCCGTGTTCGGAATGACCGCGTGTCAGGACGACAAGGATCCGGTCATCTCCACAGCAACCGAATTCGTACTGAATACGCCTCCAATGGCTGATCAGACACTTGTGTTGGATCCCGACGGAACATATACATTTTCAGTGTCTCAACCAAATTATGGCATTACTCTCGAGCCCACATACGGCATCGAGGTTTCATTGAACGAAGATTTTACCCCTATTAAAGAAGGAACATACATTAATGCCAACGACGAGGAAGTAGCCATCCCAGGCTCCGTGGTTGTGGCAGTCGAAAGCCAGCTCCAGGCTGTGCTGACAGTGAAGCAAAGCAACCTTGCATCCGCCATCTGCTCACTGAGAGGTATCGGGAATGCAGACGACTACACAGAAATTGATCCGGCTCCTCTCTATGTACGCGCTAACTCTATAGTAGGCAATCAACCCTCCACTTATATCGTCTCCAATGTAGTTGAACTCAAATATGTGCAGGGATATTGCGCGATTGCTGCAGCAAGTGCATATTCAGATGTACTATACACTCCGGGTAACACCAACGGATGGAGCTTCGATTCCTGTATGCTCATCCCGGCTTCAGACGAAAATGTATATGAAGGCTATCTCGGTGTAAACGGCGACTTCAAGTTTACCAAGAACGCAAACTGGGATAATCCGGGCAACTATGGCGCCGGTCAGCTCACTCAGGCCGAAGACGGCTCATGGACTGCAGAACTCATCGAAAACGGTGGCAACTTCACCGGCATAGAACCGGGTCTCTACTATGTGAAAGCAACCATAACTAATCTTGAGACAGCAGTAGATGATGTAGCTGGCGAGGTAAAACTGATCCCCATCACAAGTGTGGGTGTGATCGGTGACTTCAATAGCTGGAGCCTTGACACTCTCGTGGAGATGACACCGATGGAGAACTACTCAGTTTGGAAGGCAGAAAACGTTGACCTCGGCGACGGCGGATGGAAGTTTACCATGAACCACGCTTGGGATTATAACCTCGGCGGCGCCGACGGTAGCAACAACATGGACGACCTCCAGCAGAATGGCGGCAACCTCTCAGGTGCCGGCACTCAGACTGTGGTTCTTGACTTCTCAACATTGCCCTACAGCGCACGCTATGAATAATAACCGACAGCAGGATGCCATCTCAATGGTGGCATCCCGCTGAAAACCTGAAAAAAATCAATATGAATACAAGAAACATATCTTTGCTCGGACTCGGTATATTCACCGCTGTCGCTTTCTCTTCCTGCGACAACATCGAGGAGAGTCTGGCTCAACCCATTACTAATCCGCAGGAGACTATTTTCAATAGCTCGTCTGTAGATTATAAGGCTTTCCCTTATATAGATGCCTACGATCCCGAAGCCGGTGATGTGGCTGTTGCATATTGCGTGGCTTCCGACATACCGGAGGGCTTCTCTTTCCTCGGCACACTCGAACTTTCACCTTATGATGATTTCTCAAAGTCCATCACAGTGCCTCTAACATATGAGGAACACCATTTCTACGTGAATGTCGGGGACGTTGCTTCGCAATATACCAATCTCTTCACCAAGAATCCCGCCACTGTGTATTTCAACGGCCGAACTACCCTCTACCTCAGCAATGGTAGCGACCAAGTTCAGGTAGGTACTCCCGGTACATATTTCGGCGTCGAGAAATACGCCATAACTCCGGCAGCTCCTTCCAAGATTATCCCGTCAGACTTCTACCTCGTGCTTGGCGACGGTTCGGAATGGGACTACCGCCATGCTGTGAGATTCAACCACACAGGTTCAAACCAGTATGACAATCCTGAGTTCTCAATAACTCTCCAGGAAGGAAGCTCTGTAGGCAACAAATGGATTATCCTGCCTCTGGAAACCTTTGCAGCCGTAAGATCTGGCGTACCTCTTGAAGGGAACTCTTATTATGTGCCCGTATTCGACCGTGTTGACAACGGCACGAACTATGGAGATCTTGAAATTCACACATCAGGCGGTCTTAATGCTGATGCCCTTCCATCCATCTCAGTGCCAAGCGAGGTTGACATCAATGCCCAAAACCTTACCTACTCATCAAAAGCTGCAGTTGAGACTTATTACGCTACAGGTGACGGATGGGCTAACTGGAGCACATGGATGCCACTCACCACAACCAACTACGTGGACTACTACGGCTTCCTGAACCTTGACTCCCAGTTTAAGTTTGCTCCGCAGGCTGGCTGGGGAGATGACTTCGGTGCTTCAACTCCGCTGACTGCTGAAGAAAGCAACGGTCTATATAATTATACCGGAACAATCCATGACTCCGGCGACAACATCCAGATTGGTCACGCAGGGCTCTATTTCGCATACCTGAATGCTGCTGACTGGACCCTAAGTCTCGGAATGATCAAGACCTGGGGCATCATCGGTGGTTTTGCCGACAACAGCTGGGGTTCTGACGTTGTCACTCTGACAGCTTCTGAGAGCCTCTTCACCTGGACCGGCGAACTGACTGTGGATGCAGGTGTTGAGTGGAAGTTCCGCGCTAACGAGGATTGGGCTATCAACCTTGGTGGCACAGCCGACGAACTTTGGAACAACGGTGCGAACATCGTCCTTCCTGAGGCCGGCACCTACACCATCACCCTCGACCTGAGCACTTACCCCTCCAAGTTCACCGCAGTGAAGAAGTGACCGGCAATGGTGCATATAAACCAGCATTGGTGTATATAAAAAGGGCAGCCCCTCCGGGGCTGCTTTTTTATTGCGGCGCCACGGACCTCATGGACCCGCGGTTAGCAAAATTGAAGGCCTCCGGCCTTCCGGACTTCGTGCGAATGTTTTTACGATTGATTTGCTGAATTGATTATTTTTGTGTATTTTTGCAAATAAAAAACTCAACTTTCGGTTTTAGAGTTTTGTCAATAAAATAAAATATAACAT
>CAYMBR010000087.1:0-7834 GCA_964388725.1 uncultured Sangeribacter sp.
CCTTGACAAAGAAATCCTTCCAAGTGACGAAAACGGCAAGCGGATAGTTTATGACATATACTGCACTACACCCAACGAGAAAGAGCATATAATAGTGGAGATGCAGCAGGTGTATCACGAATTTTTCGAAAACCGCTCGGTTTACTACTGGTCGAAGGCAATGTCACTGCAGGGCAGGAAAGGGGAAAACTATGATCTCAAGCCGGTTTATACTATATTCCTTGTGGATTTTCATTTCCCACACATGACAAGGACCGACATTCATGATGTAAGGCTGATGGATGTTCACAGCCACGAGATATACTCCGACCTGTTCCGGATGTTGTTCATTCACGTAAACGAGGCAAAGAAAACATGGGAGGAGTGCAAAACCGAATATGACAAGATATTGTTTCTAATAAAAAACATGCATACTATGGATAAGAAGTCAAAGGCATATTTGAGCGGAGAGTTCGAGGAGATGTTCCGGGAGTCAGAGATAGGCAACATGGCTGCGGAGGATGTTGTGGCCTACGGTCAGTCATACCAGAAATATGTTGACACGGTGGCAGCAGTGGATTATGCATCAAAAGACTCCTATTCAAAAGGACTAAAAATTGGAAGAGAGGAAGGAAGAGAGGAAGGAAGAGAGGAAGGAAGAGAGGAAGGAGTTCGGCTAACTGCAAGAAAAATGCTTGATTCAGGCATAGATCCTGAATTCATTAAGCATATTACAGGACTTAGCATTAATCAGTACTGATATTAAGAACTTCACCAGTTATAAGTTTACACCGATAAAGTAATATCGGCTGCTGCTTATGATGTTAGCAGTCGATATTTAATATTTGAGGAAGCGAAATGGACAAAAATGCGCTGATTGGGCGGTGCAAAAAGGCTGGCGCTTTTATGGCCACTTCGCACTAAAGGTCGAAGCACTGAACAGGACATCAATGACGCGGTGAGGGGGCGTTTAGACTTTTAGAACAACACTTATAAGATATATAATATTGATTGTAAGCGTCTTATGATTTTGTTATAAATGAAATGGAGATGGGGGCTTGGGGTTGGCAGAGGGAAAGAATCGGAAATTTGGAAAATAAATGGATTATGATTTGTGGGAATGGGGAAAAATGATTAAATTTGCGGATGGAAGAACCTCGCGATGACTGCGGAGGAAGCCTGGCAAGATAATTGTCGGGACCTACAGGGGCATTGGGCGGTTCGGATAATTAACATACGAAAAGGCGTCACTGACGCTGAATTCTTGGCTTTCAGGCAATGTGTGGCTCTCCGCTTTTTCGTTTTGGTAACATCATGATATGTCTGGGAGCGACATAAGGGGGCCGATAAATGGGCGCGAAATATGATTCCTCCATCAATATAGTAGGCAGCATACCGGACTATGCCGTCATGACTGACTATATTATCGCGATTGAAGGTCAGAATACCGACGATGAGAAATTCTCCTTCCGCACTGCCAAAGCCACCACCCGGTTTAAGAAAGCTGTTGAAGTTGGTTTTCTATCATTCTGCAATGAGCGACACCGAGATTTATTTTTGTCAGCACTTAAATCAAGTCATTTCAGCGCAGAGGAGAAACTTGTAATTCTTTTCTGGCAGTTTGTCTATTGCAATCAGTTGTTCCGTGTGGTTAACGACCAGGTATTCTTAAAAGCACTTTATTCAGGACGCACCGGCATTGACAAAAATGATGTTTCTGCTTTTCTGAGACATCTGAAGAGAGATAATCCGGATGATATGCCATTCAGCGACTCCACAATTGAGATGATGGCATCCAAATATCTCACCATATTAAAGAAGTTTGGATTTGCTGATGGCAAATTACGTAAGGAAATTCACGCGCCTTACATATCCTCCGCACTCTTTATATATCTTGTGAAGTTTGCGATGGCGGTTTATCCGGAAGACAATACCCTTTCCAATCCTCTTTTCCGCTACTCATTTCTCGACAACCAATCAATCATTAATCGTCTTAAGACCATCGAGTATATACCACTCTGGGATATTACTCAGATAGCCAATGACATAAAAATTACCTTGAAGTAATATGGCTCATTTCGATATAGACCACAACCGACTTTTTGTGCTACTTGAAGAAACTCTTGCTCAGGAGAAAGCCCAATTAAGCATTGATGCCAATGGCGGCAATAGCATATTGTTCGTATATCCCAACGATGAAGACAGCCGATATGTAACAGAGGCTAAGCGTCGTTTCCATAATACAGCAGTATTCGTTGATGTTGCCAATGCTCTTACCGACTTTCAGGAGGAGATTGGCACGGAGTTATTCAAGGAAATCGAGGATGAAATGGGCTCTGCTATTTACTATCGTCAAGTGCCCGAGACTGGAATGCCTGCTGATGACTGTTTCTTCGCTTTTCTCATCAAAAGAATAACAGCAGCCTCAAAAACGGGTCTGCCTGTTTTCCTTGTTGGCACTTCAGCTTTAGCAAACAAGGGATTCTCCAACATCAATATCATGGAGTATAAGGCAATCAAGGAGGCACCGCAACCTCTCGTCTATTTCTATCCCGCCACTATTGAAGGCGAGAAAATATATTTCCTTGGCGACCATAACCATGTAGCCTCTAAATATCGTTGCCGTGTAATTCGATAATACTATGCAGATTAAAGATTTACTCAAGATAAACCTCGACGAGGAAATAAATACCGTCGTCGACCTTGACACCAACCCATCGGAAGCCGTTCTGAAAGAGGGGCTTGACAATTTTGTGCTTACCAACTCTCTCGGAAAGCACCTTTATGATTTCCTTGACGAATACAACGGCGGCTCCATGCAGTCAGGTGTTTGGCTCAGCGGCTTTTACGGCTCCGGCAAGTCTTATTTTGCTCAGATTATAGGTCTGCTGCTACAAAACAAAGACATCCTTGGAACTCCTATCCGCGACCGTTTCAGTGTAAAACTCGACGGTCTCGATAATGAAGATTTGCTCCGCTCCGAAATCGGCAATCTTTCTCGCAATAGGAACGTTGTCGTTTCATTCGATGCCTCCAAACACAACAGTGTCAATGGTCTGCCTTACATGATTTTCAGCAGTTTCCTCCGCAAACTCGGAATGACCGATACATGGCATGGCATTATAGAGTACGACATTTTCATTGAAGGACATCGACAGCAGTTCCTCGATGCCGTGAAGCATGTGTCTGGCAAAGACTGGAGCGAAATAATCAAATCCAACACGGAGTTGATTAAAACTTTCCGTCCGGCTCTTCTCGCCATGGGTTATACAGAAGAGCAATACAAGGAGTTGAAAACTCTTGCCGAAGCTACTAAAGCTGAATATGATGCTGCTCGTCTTCAGCAGGACCTGACCCGCTACCTAAATCAGAACCCTGAAGTTCGCCTTGTATTCTTTATTGACGAGGTGAGTGAGGCTATAACTCAAAAGAAAATTCGCCTTGACGACCTTGAAGGCGTCGCTGAGGCCCTTGCTGCGCTTGGCCGTAAGGTTTGGACCATTGCTATCGCCCAGCAACGACTTGATGATGTCATCAAGTCAGAAAATATCCAGATCAACTCACTCACTAAAGTACGTGACCGTTTCCGCACAAAGATTGCAATTGAGGCAGATGAAGTTGACACTATCATCCGTCACCGCCTGCTTGACAAGACAGACAACAGTAAGTCAATCCTTCGCGACTATTTCACTGACCGCAATGGCATTATTGCCGATGTGACAAATATCGGTGTGCCGAGCCTCCGCAAAACAGAGAACGTTGATACTTATATAGCCTATTATCCGTTCTTCATGCATCAGTTCAAACTGCTGCAATATTTCCTGTTCGGTTCGAGCGAGCTGACGCAGACCCGCGTTGGAAACCGAGGCATGATCATCTCTGCCTTTGACGTACTCAAAAAGGAAGTGAAGCATCAGACCTCCGACCACTATCATGTCAATGCCACTCAGCTTTGCAACCAAGCCGATGAACATGTTGACGAATCAACCGCCAACCGCTATCGTCAGGCCGAGGACGCTCTTGCCAATGAGAACTATGAATTTGTATCCGGCAAGAAACTCTTGCAGACAATCCACTTCCTCACGAAGAGTGGAGTGACACGAACAACCGCCGTTAACATCGCAAAGTCGTATCTCAATCGACCGGAAGATTTCCACAAAATCCTTGATGAAATCAAAAAAGCCCTGCGCATTCTGCTCCAGTCCCGTATTGTCATTGAAACCGGTCAGCAATACCGTATAACAAACGAAGCCGAGCAGCGGATACTCGATGATATGCGTCGCTTCGATGTCCAGTCGTGGGAAATATCGCAAGACATCAACAATGTCCTCAAAAAGCGTGATTTTGTTAAATCGGCAAGTCTGCTTGCCGTGAGTGGGATGAACGTGCGGTTTAAGGTTGTCTCTGCAGATGGCGAAGTCTATGCCAACAGTGACGAGTCAAACATATCTGTGATTCTTTCCGATCTTATGAGTACACCCGGATGTGAAGACATATCCTTCGTTGATAGTGTCCGACAGGACACAGCCGATGCCAAGGGTAAGATCACTCTTATTCCGATGCTCAAATATCGCAACGAAATTAAAGAACTTGCCACCGAGCTGCGTCGCCTGAAGTATATCTCTGACAGAACAAATCTCACCGATGAAGAAAAGAACATCATCAACTCTCTCTGCTCTGAAGTTGACAGCAAGCAAGCTCTTTTCATTGAACTTGTAGAGAAATCGTATCTTGAGGGTGTAGCCATATATTGCTTTAATAAATACAACCTTACCGGAGATAGTTTCCGCGCCATCATTCCCGATCTGCAGGAGAAAGCATTTGAGAATATTTTCACAAAGCGACTGTCGGCTGAATTGTCCGACTCTTTGGCCGCCGGTGTGTTTACACGACAGCCTGCTCAACTTGTCAACTATTTTGGCGTAGCCCCGGATTTTAAATTCTTTGATACTTCCGGTCAATTTATTGGTAATTCGCTCTCAGTAGTTTCAGAGATTCTTGCACTTTGCACCACTTTTACTTCCGGCAAAGAACTGGAAATGAAACTTGCCGGCCCTCCAACCGGCTATTCGCTCGGCACTGTCATGACCACCCTCGCTGCATTGTTCAGGGGCGATAAATTGATAGTGAAGTTCAATGGAGAGGAATTCACATCTTGGCGTAAGGATGGGGCGGCAGATGCCTTTAAAAATTCCCGCAATTTTGCCAAAGCATCTTTCAAGGCAGTGTCCCGAAGCTTGTCGCAAGCACAGAAACGTGAAATTGTTGATATCCTGAAAGATGACTGCAATTTTGCAAAGCTCGTAAAAGATCCGGGATACAAACTTGGGTATCAACTCAATGACTTTGATATAGTGGGTGCCCTTCGCGACCTCTCCAAGAGTATGTTGGGGCTCATCAGTCTTCGTATCGAATACGACGAAGATTACCGCCAGATGTTCCCTATGTCGGTTGCAGCCCGGCAGGTCTTTCAGCAATATCAAGCCAATGTGACAGAGAGCAATCTTTTGACCATGGCGCGGACATTCCTTATCCCATCCAACACTGAGGAATATATCAAGGCAGTGGAGCGCGTGGTCAAAGACGTCAAGTTTATCGACGAAAAGATGTCGGAAATACGCGAAATGGTCCGCTATCTCGATGAAGTTGAGGACCAGTTTGAAAAAGCGCAAGGCTCGGCACAGGCGATCCAAGCAACACTCGATGATTTCAAGATGCGCTATGACAATGACGTGGTGCATCACTACACGACACTAAAAAAAGACACTCAGGCGGTTCGCGACTCTTACATTACAACGTTTAAGACTGCTGCAAAAAATACGGAAGATGCCTACAAGCAAATTCTTGTCAAAGCCAAGGCTCTTGCCGACAAACTATCTCAGTATCCTCAGGCATGGAACGAAGCTCTGATTCAAAAAACGAATCGTCTCATCGCCCGTATCGAACAGCTCACCGACATATCCACGACGTTTGACACTTACAGTGTCAAATCGCTCCGCTCAAGGCTCGACTTGCGCGAAGTAGTTAACGCTGTTGAAAATGTGCCAACCATTGACACAAATTTGATGGTTTGGGAATCGGAGGTTGTTACAACAGACCCGATACCGCCAACACCACCTGCCCCCACGTCAAAACCAGGCAAAGATCCTGCACCCCCACAGCCACCGAAACCGTCAACAAAGCCCCAGCCCAAGGTGCGCAACCTCAAAGGTCAGATACCCCAGCATACACTCTCTGTAAAAGAATACAGGCAATGGCTCACTCAGCAACTGCTTGCACTGAATTCTTTCGGACCTGACGATAAAATCAATCTCAACGAATAAGAAATGAAACTTCTTGATCAAGTTCTACATATACGTAGCCTGATTGCACGAGCAATTTCCAACCGATTCGAGCGATTGGGATTGACCGACAATCCGGCACAGCCTGAGCCCCCTCTTACCGAAGACGATCGCAATTTGCGAACGCGGTTGAAAGGTATTATCGACTATCACGCCGGTAATACTCCTACATACGCAGATGCCCGGAAAATGGCCATCAATGAGTGCACCTTTACGCTCTTTAACCGGCTTGCAGCATTGAAAGTAATGGAAGACAAGGAGTTCTTCCCTGAGGTGATAAAGCACCGTCCGGAGAATGGTAACAAGTCAGCCTCTCATTTGGAATGGCTTGAAGAGCATCCTGAAGGACGCTCCTTGGAACGTGACGGTTTGCTTGAATTTTTCATTGACCGATTCCGCGAGGAAGCCGACAAGTTTCCTATTTTTTCCGAATCGCACCCATACGCACTGATGCCACGTGCCGATGAACTCAACGAGATTATCGACGCTTTCAATGCCGTGTCTGCTGACCCCGATTGCGGCGAGGATATCTGGCGGGGCGATGATATTCTCGGATGGCTCTATGAAAACTTCAATGCAGTAGAGAAAGCGGCTCTGAAAGAGAGCGGTGAAAAAACTGAATATAACAAGGTGTCGCTCCAGTCGCAGGTATACACTCCGCAATGGGTAGTCAAATTCCTTGTGGATAATACCGTTGGCAAGATGTATCTTGAGATGTATCCAGATTCACCAATCTGCGAAATGCAGAATGAGGATTGCTCAAAGAAATATTTGATTGCGAATCGCCCGACAGAAAAAAGACGCAAGGATAAAAAACTTGAAGAGTGGCGTATCATAGACCCGGCCTGCGGTAGCGGCAACTTCCTCATCTATACGATGACGCTGCTCTACGACCTTTATCTGGACCAAGCCGAAAACTATGGTCATGATTACTCACGCCGTGAGATTCCGGCAATGATTATCGAGAATAATCTCTATGGCGTTGACCTTGATGAGCGTGCAGTGCAACTCTCACAGATAGCTTTGCGTATTAAAGCCCGCGAATTAGGAGGAAGCCGTGCAAGGTCTCCCAAATATACCAATGTTGTTTCTTCAAATTTCCACTTGCCCGAGTTTAGTGAAAGTGGCCTTGAAAAAGAACTTAAGGATTTTGATGTGAAAAGAAGTTCTTTTGTGGAAAGGATATGGAGGAATTTAGGGAATGCAAGAAAATTCGGCTCTTTGATAAGGGTTGATGAGGATGTAAAAAAATTTGAGGAGTATGAGAAAGCTGAATTGAGAAACTCTCTGCAGGATTTATTTGCTGATCAGCAGGAGGATTCGATATTCAGTTTCAGTAACACTGCAATTACGGCTTTACGAAGTCACTTCAAAAAACATGTAGGGACCGACGAATATTCTCAAACAAAATTTGAGGATGCCATGAAATATTTCGACATCATTAATCAGAAATATGATGTGGCAGTTGCGAATCCTCCTTATACCGACAGCGGCGACTTTGGCCCGGAATTGAA
>CAYMBR010000088.1:0-7710 GCA_964388725.1 uncultured Sangeribacter sp.
AGTTACCATTGCTGTCAGAAATCGTGCTTTGAGCAGACACAATATTGAGCTCCACGCCATCGAGTGAAGTCTTCTGCTCCTTCTCGTTATATTCCTTAACGACCCCTTTCTGTATGGTCTGAGCATTAATAGCACATGAAATGGTGAGCGAAAGTAGGAGAGATATGTAATATTTCATTTTCATTCTCCTTTATCCAGGATTGCCATAGTGAGTAAATCGTTATTGCCACTTTTTGCATTAAGCAGGCTTTCCCATGTGACGGCTTCTGCATTGAAAATGCCCATAAAGAGCATTAACATAGATATAATCGTTGCTTTCATAAAATAGGTTATTTCTTTATTATGAAGTTGTAAAGTTACATCAAATTTTCGAGATTTCAAAGCCTAATTTCAAAATTAACTTCAAAGTTTCTTGTGAAGTGGCTCTGTCGTACTCTTTCTCACTCTCAGGGAGTTCTTCGTAGGGTACAAGGCATGGATGTGTTTTCTTGGCATCATCGCGTTTCGGACCGTAAGTCCAGCCCTCGTTCATGCGGTTCTGCGACCACACCTCATGCACATTCTTAGCCATCTCCTCTATGAGGGGGAGTAATTCTTTAGGCAATTCCACTCCTTGCGTGTCTGCTGGGTTTGGTATATATTCTTTCATTGTCTTGTGTTTTTAGATAGAGAGCATAATCAGCCAATGAATCTATCAGTTGAAGGAGTCGATGAGGATGAAAGAAGCCCAGGTGTCATCGGTGGGGTATTTGGCGCGGATTTCGGATTGGGCTTGTTTGAAGGCTTCTTGCTTTGAGGTGTTGGGAGCGACGAGGTTGCGGTAGAAAGCAATCATCATATCAGCGGTCGCTTCATCTGCGACTTCATTCAGACTGACGAGCAATGACTTTACGCCGGCATTCTTGAAACCGCGTTGGAGTCCGAATACACCGTCATTGCCGAGTTTGCCAAGACCGCTCTCACATGCCGACAGCACAACAAGATCGCAATCTTGCAAAGACATTTCAGAAATTTCAGCAGCGGTTAATATTCCTTTGTTTTCAGAAATGTTATCGTAGAGATTCGCTCCGGCAAACGCGAGTATGCTTCGGTTCATAGCATCATTATCAGAAACTTTCCCTTCGTCGATATACTTGCCGTGTGTGGCTATATGTAGAAGATTTACAGATATTTCCTCCTGTGAAAGAAACTCCGCCTTGCTTGCTTTCTCTCCTGTGTAAGGGAACACCTTGGATTTCTTGACATTTTTCTTCAAGATATTGGTAATCTCACTTACTTCACGTCCGGTATTTTCAAGAGTCGCAAAACTTAGACCAACTGCCTCGCGTGTCTTCCGATACTTTCGTTTGTCGCTGGCCTCGGCGGCATCGCCCAGATAGTCAATATTGCCAAACAATGCTGCATATTGAAGCGGTTGTGATGGATGTTCACGACATATCTCTCTTGTTGAGGAAAGGCGCGACATCTCAACCATTTCATTTATCGGAACACCGTTGATTGTAAGATACTCAATGCCGATATTATTCAGGATTCCATCAGGAGCAAAATAAATCTTCGACTTGCCTTGAACAACCTGCATTATTCCACCCCAAACAGCAGCGGCATAGTCATCTTTAGCAAACTTCTCCTTGTCTGTAATGATGGTGCTCATGTCGTTAACTGAACCAATGGGAATCGTTATTCCTGTAGGGACCTCTTTGCTCACAAGAACTGCGGCAATCATATTCTCACCCGGCAAAATGCCGGTTTCGAGTGTGACAAACTCAATCGCCGCCTCATCAGCTGCTAAAGCATTAACCACATCTGAGGTTGTGTATTTGAGGAAGTCTGTGAATACGCCCTTGGTTGCAGATTCCCTTGCCAAAGCCAACTGTAACGCATCTGTTTCACGAATCTTTGATTGAATTTTCTCCACCGACTTATGTTCTTGTCTCATCTTGTCAATCTCAATGAGATTATCCTTTATCTGTTGATACTGCTCTCTCATTTCGGGCGTGCCATGACGGTTTAGCACCTTGTCAAACTCAATATTCGATGAGAGAAGGATTCCTTTGGAGAGTAACTGCCCATCATAGATAAGATTGGAAAGTTGTGAATACAATTCGGGCGTATCCTGAGGCAACTCCGTGATAAGGGCATTCATCTCCGTAATATTTGACAACTCCTGCCTCCAAGTGAGTTCACGTTCCTTTGGATTCTTTAGCAGAAAGTCCTCAGCAAGAGCCGGACGGATGGCATTGATGTATTGGGTATAATAGTCAACTGCATTGTTGTAATCTTCCAGTTGAGCATAACTTCCGGCTATGGTTGCGAAAGTCTGTGCCTTGGAGAGGTTGCCGAGATAATCGCCACCTTGTTCCAGTGTATTGATACTGGATTGAATAATCTCACGGAGCTTATCTGTCCGTTGTTGTTTTGCCGCATCGTTGTCAGCGGATTCCCCCATATCCCTTTTAGCATAGAACAGACACATGTTCAAGCCGGATTTGGCTTGTTCCGCCTCATCATTCATGCCAAGTTTCTCAAACAGTCCGATGGCAGTCTCATAGTCCGCGATGCTGGCATCGTAGTCAGAGTTGAACTTCTCCGCAGAAGCGAGTCTTTCGTATGCCTTGGCATAGTCAGACTCATCCACATGACCATTGACCTTTAAGTGTTGGATCCATTGTTTAAATGATTCAATGGATTTCGGATAATCTTTCTTTGCACTGTAGGCATTTCCCAATCCTTGCAAAGAGGAACTTTTAAGGCTTTCTTTATAGCCATATTTGTCCACATTGGTAATGACCTTGGAATGAGCGTCAATGGCTTTATCATATTCCTTGCCTACGAAATAGCAAAGACCTGCCTGTCGAAGCAAAGAAGCGGCGTTTTCTGTCTCGCCGTTTGCAAGTCGCGAAGCATCGGATGCCATAGCATAATACTCCCCGGCTTGTGCATAGTCACTTTGTGAGGACAGGAATTTAGCATATTGTTGATAAGCGTTGGCTTTCTGTTCATCTGTTAGCGGCATGGCAAAAACTGCCACAAACTCATCCTTAGCGTTTGCGGATTGACCGGTTGACATATAATATTCAGCCCTTTCGAGGTGACATTCCGGGGTGTCGCATTCCTTGGTCAGTTCATGTTGGTTATGCTCCTCCATCAGACCCATTATACGATTGGCATTCGCATTGTCGTTGTTCTCCATATACACCATACCAAGGAAATTAAGCGCATACTCATAGTTGGTGCTGAATTTCTCAACCTTAGGCAATGCCTCCTCCATATATCTGACTGCATTGTCATCATCCTGTATCGCATGATATATTCTTGCAAGATTGATAAGATACATACCCTCATCGGGATGAGGTGGGATCATCTTTCCACACAAGTCTATTACCTCCTTCTGGTATTTCAGTGCATCCTCCAACTCGTTGGTCATCAAGAAAGACAAAGCATAGTTATTCAGAGAGACAATGTATCTTTCGCTGATTTTGCCGAACAGTTTCTCTCGTAATTCAAGAGCCTGCCGTGTGTACTCCCTTCCTTTGGCAATATCATTGGTGTTGAAATATGCCCGTCCGGTGGCGTGAAGAGACTGAGCATATTCAGCGGTGTTGGTCATCCCCTCTGCCATATATGCGCTGTCCGCCTTAAGATACAGTTTAAGCGATGCCTCAAAATGATTTGAGTCATACTCCGTTGTTGCGGCCTCATATAGTTGAGCTGCATTCTTCGGCGTGTTGGCAAAGGCCAACACCGAAGCCGTTACGATTACGGCTATTGCATATATCTGTTTTCTCATCAGTTTCCTAATAGTGCAAAACTTGCATCATTCTTACCATTGTTTTTGACCTCTATGAAGATTCTTGTGGCCTTATCGGGCAATTGTATCTTGGCCTTTCTCACAGATTCTCCTTTCTTGTTGTTGATGGTCTCTGCATAAAGCACTTTTCCATTATCATCTCTGATGGTCATAGTGAATAGACCTCCGGGTTCAGCGACAATAGCATATTCTGCATTGCGACGGTTAACTGTTTTCCATATAGAGTTTTGACCAGCTTTCAGTGCCCTGGTAGTCATCTTTATTCTTCCGTTTATGCTTGTAGAAGCGCGGTTACTGCGTTTCTTGGCATATCGGCTTGAAAAATCCAGCACCTTACGGTTCACGATAAGACTGTCAACAAACTCCTCATCAAAGATGAAATGTCCGTCAACACTGAGGTCCTTACCCTTTTCAAGCCAAAGGTCACCGAAATCAACGATGTCAGCAGCCTTTAGTTCTTTGTTTGCCGCTTTAAGTTGCGACGTTGTAGTCGCTCCAATAGCATTGGAAAGATTCGTACAAGCTGCAATGGCTTTCTCCATGGGAGCGGAAAGCGTTTGCGCGTTTATGAGTACGCTAAAGCCCATTAACAGAACTGAAAATATAATGGTTCGTTTCATGTCTTTTTGTTATTTTGTGATTGCTAATCTAAAACCAAGAGACGGTATAGCAGTATCCGGACGTGCCGGTTCTCTATGTGTTGTTGTTATCTCATATTCTTCAGAGTCATAGTTGCCGCCACGGACCACCATTGTCTTGTCATCACTCATAGGTATGTTTGAATCGTATGGTTTAAACTCAGTATCACACCATTCACTGACATTTCCACTCATGTTGAAAAGGTCGTTGACGGTAGCTGTTGCCCGTAAGTCTGCATGGCTCATACCTCTGGAATTTCTTGCATACCAAGCCACCTCGTCAGGATCATCGCTCCCTGCGAACATAAGTCCCTCCGGTTGAGAGCCTCCTCGTGCAGCATATTCCCATTCTGTTTCTGTCGGCAATCTAAATTCAATGCCGGTTGTTTCAAACAACACATTGCAAAATTCTTTTGCTTGATCAAAAGAAACAGAGTCAATGGGTAAGAATAAATCACCAATCCTGTTGTCATTCATTACGGAGTTCCACTGACCTCTTGTAACCTCGAATTTAGACATATAGAATGATTTGACTGACTCTTTGTGCGAAGGAGTCTCGAACTCTACTTCAACATTCTCATGATAGCCACCGTCTGACTGTGGTTCTGCTCCTTGCATGAACCCCCCACCTTCTATCAACTGCATATTGCTGAAAATTTCTTTTATAGCAAGCAGTTGTTCTTTGTTAATGTCATCAGACCATGAGATGCTGTTTCCTTGGAACGTAATTTCCTCTTTCAAGGACTCAATCTCGGCAATTGCGTCTGTCTTCTTCTTATTTTGACAAAGGACTATACCAATGGCAATAATGGCACATAGTCCTATGGCAATTCCAAGCCATTTGCCCCATGAGCGGTGATGTACGTATGGTTTGATACGATTCTTGACCATTAGGTCAACAGTAGCATTAAGGGATTGACCGAAGTTGATTTCGGAATATTGCTTTAATCCTATTGCATCTTTAATTCTATGAGGCACATTGTCCGGAATACCATCAAATGTACCATCAGGATTGACAGGAATTATCTTGTTGCCATTATCAATGGCAATTTCAATCTCCCGGCGCACCCAATCTCCCTCATTGGCACACCTTGCCATTGAGCCTTTAGTCAAGACTATCATATAGATAGTGGAGTTTCTTATGGCCGCCTCGATTTGAGGACTAAATTCCTCGTCTTTAAGCTCGTCATAATCAAGAAAAACCTTATACCCTTTCTTCTCCAACATAAGTTGAAGATTACGGGCATACTGTGCGCCACCGTCACGACGGTAGCTGATGAATATATCGTATTTCGGTTGCTTCATAATATTGCGGGGTTATTTTGTTGGATAGCCATAGGAGTCGAGTTTTAGCATGGATTCCATAAGCTGCTTGGAGTACTTGCGTATCCATTTGAAGCAGACAAAGAATGCCACTAAGATATAAAGACAAAGATCCTCGTCAAGAGCGATGCTGAAGCAAAGGAAATCATACATTCCATGGGCGACAACTGGTACAAGTAGTGCCATTGACCTATAGAGTTTCTGATTCCGGTTATCAAAGTATGACAGCGCAAAGAATGTTCCCATAATGACGGCGAAGAAGTAATGAGCCGGAACCGAAAGCAACGCTCTTGATATACCCATGATGAGCCAATCTTCTTCACCGAAAAGATAAAGGATATTCTCGAATCCGGCAAACCCCATACCGATACAAACTGTATATACTATGCCATCAAAGTATTCATCGAAATGTTTACATCTATTCGCAATAATTGCAAGCATACACAGTTTCATTGCCTCCTCTGGCAAAGCCGCAGTAACAAAAGCATCGTAGAATGCAGTGATGAATGAGTCAATCTCAATCGGTTTAAAGACAATCAAACCAATAAGAATAACAGCGAGTCCTGCCACAACGCCAAGGCCTGTAGCTCCCAATAGCCAGCCAATCGGCTCAGGACGCGCCTTATCCCGGCGAATCATCAGAACCGCCAACACAATCGCCGGGGCAACCGCCGCCACAAGTTTTATATATAGTTCCGTCATAAATTATCGTCAGTTTTATTTGCGTTTTCTATGACTTCGATTAAATCATTATCTGGTATACCGCTAAACTCGAATGTTCCACTTGTAAATGCTGGATGATTATCTTGGCTACGTACCTTCCCCTTAAAGACAACCGTTCCATCAATTACTTCAAGTTTACCATCCAGTATTCCAACAAATTCTCCATCAACATCACGCATATCAATGTATAATGATTTCCGGATTAAAAAAGAATCATGCGTTGGGCTAAATTTGGCATCATCAACTGTAAGCTTGGTCTTAATCCTATTATCTCCGCTCACTTTGATAGTGATTGATGCGTTTTTGTTGCCCAAAAAACCTGATAAGAAAGTAGAAGAAGAATTATTATAGCCAGTCTCTGGTACTACATTAACATCTGGTACTACATTATCATTTGTATCCGAGTGTGTAGAATCTGCTTCCGCACTCGTGTTATTTTCATACTCCTCCTGTTTAACTCTTTGTTCGTACTTATACTCATCGTACTTCATAAAAATTAAGAAGCAGATAACACCCAAAAGGATTACGCTCAAAATTGCAATAATCCATGTCCTATATTTATCATAGACCGATGGAACTGTTAGCTTTTTATGACGGCGTACTTCGTAATAGGATGTTAGTACTATGGGGTATAGAAAGATGCTAAATATTCCGCTTAAAAGAATAAGAAGTACAAGCAAACTAATGTGTATTTTTTCATTCGAAAAACACCTTGCCAAAAAACGATAAATGGCGTTTGTTTTACCACCGTTTGATAATTGAGTCTCATTGTTTCTTATGAAATTACTCTTATCTTGATGTTGTTGGCTGATATTGCCACATTGTGCATCATACGAATTGTGAGAATCTTCTGCATTAGGTGCATAATTGAAATTCTCATTGACTGAATCATTTGATGTCAGTCTTTTAATAGACTTGACAATTCGATTGACCGATTTGTCAAACTCTCTCGTATCCCTCATGTCCACAAAATCTCGATTAACTAAATCAAATTTAATCTCAGGATTATACTTGGAATCGTCTAAAACAATAGGAATAACCGGGATGTTCTCATAGATTGCTATCCCGATTTCTTTTGCCGTCCATTTTGAGAGATTCGAGTGACGTGATGAGAAAAATAATAGACAGGATGATTCTTCAATTGCATTAGTGATAACTTTTTTGAATAAGTCACCACTTTCTATTCCATCTTCATCAATCCAAACAGAGAGACCTGAA
>CAYMBR010000089.1:0-7557 GCA_964388725.1 uncultured Sangeribacter sp.
CCTGGACGACCCAAGAAGAGAAAGATATAGTCCCACTCATTGGGAAAGTTTTATTCAATTTTTTTCAATTTTTTCAGTCAGTCAGTTGTCTTTCTGCATGTCGATGACATTTTTTGACTTACATTTTTGCTATAAAATCAACCGCAGTGCCAGTATTTGCGCACCACTTTCATCATCTCGTTGTGGCTGTTGGAAGTTTTCTCGCGAAGATTCCCATCATTGTAGGCGGTCAGTTTTGCGATGATTCCATCTATCAGCCTCGGCGAGAACACCTCTTTAGCCTCAAACACTTCGCGCTGGTCGCTCAATGCCTTGGCAGATGACTCGCATGAATCGGGAAGCGACTTCAGTTGTGCAAGTTTTCCCTTGTTCTCATCATTGTGGATATTGACGCTGACGTAGAGGTCTTTGGCTCTTTCAAGGGCATTCTCCATCTCAAAACCGGTGCGCGCAGCCACCACCATGGCGGCTATAAGCTGATATATGTCGGCGGAGCAGTCGGCCGAACGAAGCTCGGCAGTCTGCTTCTGCGGTGTCACGTTGATCGAACCGGCTTCCAAGGGATTCGCCTGCGAGCACATGTCGTTTTCGCCGGTCCATCCGAGCGGAACGCGAACAAGCACCGAACGGTTGCGGTCGCCCCAGCATATCGATGTGGGAGCCTCCTGATGAGGCACAAGACGGAAATAACTTGTCGGCACCTTATTGCCCATCGCTGTGATCGCGTCGGCATGTTCGAGGATACCGACTATCGCTTTCTTTGCAATGTCGCTCAGTTGTCCGTTTTCGGTCATCATATTTTGATCGCCCTTCATCACCTTGAAATGGATGTGCAGTCCGCTACCGGCTTTGCCGGCTGTGATCTTGGGTGCAAACGTTACGTCATACCCTCTCTTCGAGGCAAGCGTGCGGATCACCCATTTGGCGAGCATCAGATTGTCGGCTGCCTGAATTGCCGGTATAGGAAGAAACTCAACCTCGTTTTGCTCATATATTTTGCCGTCGAGGGTGAAATTGCCCACTTCATTGTGGCCATATTTGATCTGGCCTCCCGTCTGCGCTATCAGGCTCATGCACTCTGTGCGGAAATCATTGAATTTGGCAAAGGGAGCCGACTCATGATAACCCTTCTGGTCGGAGGCATGGAATAAACCGGTGTCGTCTGAAATCACGTAATATTCGAGTTCTCCCATGGCATGGAAATCCATACCGGTGGTCTTTGTAAATTCCTCGCAGGCCTTGCGCAGTGTATATTCTGGCGATGACTGCAGCGGTTTACCCTCTTTGTCGAAAAATGACGCAAGCATGGTGAGAGTCGGAATCTCTGCAAAGGGATCCACAAAGGCTGTTGAGAATCTTGGAATCACATAGAGGTCGCTGTTGCCGGCCTCGATGAAGGGGAAGAGACTCGAACCGTCCACTCGTTCTCCAAATGTCAGTATGGAGTCAAGGTAACTTTCTGAATTTATTACGAAGTTGAGGGTTTTCAAACGGTTGTCGTCGGCAGGATACATGAAATTGACCATGCGGATGCCTTGTTCTTTGACGAATCTTATAAGATCCGATTTTCTTATCTCCTCAGGCTTTTTCTGAAGAAATTCCACCACCTTGTTGGGGTTCAGACTAAGATTAGCGTCCATGAAGTTTTTTGGTGTTAGATTTTATATTATATTTTAATTTTAATAGAAAATTGCAATGTAGGAAGCCTTAATTTATGGTCTTCTACAACATTTGGATAGCAAAAGTAATAGTTTTTATCGATACCACCAAATAATTCCGCTAAAATTCCATGAAAAAATATTAAAAGGATAATTTTCATAATTGGAAATAAATGTGTAATTTTACATCTTGAAGCAATTTTAGACCCCATGAAACAGACATCCCTACTGATTAGCCTACTGATCAGCATACCCATTTATGCTGCCGACTACTATGTATTCCCCTCCGGAAATGACAGCAACTCCGGCAATATCGAGGTTCCCTTCAAAAACCTGAAAACTGCTATCGAAAAAGCCACCCCCGGCACCACAATCTATCTTCGCGAGGGCACTTACAAACCTAAAGCGGCAGACATAATGAAATCCGGTGATGAAGGTGTCTACGACTGCGTATATTACCTTGCGACTGATGGAAACGCCTCCAGCCCAATCACCATCTCCGGTTATCCCGGCGAGCAGGTCGTATTCGACCTCTCTGACATAAAAACCGGCAACCGAATCATCGGTTTTGACTTGAGAGGTGATCACTGGCACCTCAAAAATTTCGACATAGTTGGTATTCAGGTTTGCCAAACCGGACACACCCAAAGCATCAACGTCGCACTCTTCGGCGGTTCTAACTGCATCATCGAGCAGGTCAACATGCACGACGGTATGGGCATCGGTGTGTATGCCACTCGCGGTCACGACAATCTCGTGCTAAATTGTGATGCTTACAACAACTACGACTCCGTTTCGGAAAACGGTCATGGCGGCAACTGCGACGGTTTCGGATTCCACATCAAGGAACCCGGAAGCACCGGCAATGTTATCTCGGGATGCCGCGCCTGGCGCAACAGCGACGACGGTTTTGACCTTATCAACAATTTCTATCCGGTTACTATCGAAAACTGCTGGGCTTGGGAAAACGGCTACGACCAAAACCTCGTTTCGCGCGGCGACGGCACCGGTTTCAAGTCGGGTGGCTACGGTATGAAACCGCAAGCGAAGGCTCCGGTAGAAATTCCGCGCAATGTGGTGCGAAACTGCATATCATGGGCAAATAAAAACCAGGGATTCTATGCCAACCATCATCTCGGAGGTCTTGATTTCATCAACAACAAGGCATATCAAAACCGCCGCAATTTCAATATGGTAAATAGAAAGTCGGCAACGGAAGCCATCGACGTGCCTGGATATGGTCACCACCTAATAAATAATGTGGCTCTCAACCCGACAGACGCAAACTGCGACTGCATCAACCTGAATCAAGATTTGAGCACTTTGGAAAACAATACATTTTTCGGAGACATTACCATTTCAGAAAATGACTTCGAGAGTCTTGACCCGTCGCAACTGCTTCTTCCCCGCAAGGAGGATGGTAGCCTGCCCGACATCTCATTCATGCAACTCAAGGAGAGCCCTTTAAAAAGTATCTACGATGGAATGTGAGGAAGGTCCCAAGGTTAGCGTCGTGATGGTGGCATACAACAGTGCCAATTACATTGAGGATGCCATCAAGGGTGTGGTAAGTCAAAAAGCGGACTTCCACATCCAACTCGTCATTTCCGACGATGCATCTACCGACGAGACACCGGCCATCATCGCAAAGTGGAAAGAAAAGTATCCCTCTATTATAGAATACCACCGCAACGAGGTCAACCTCGGAGTGCAGCGAAACTATCTGGAGGCACTCAAACATTGCCGTGGAATTTACATCGCCATGTGTGATGCCGACGACTACTGGACCTGCCACACAAAACTCTCCCGGCAAGTGAGATACATGGACCGTCATCCGGAATGCGCCATCTGCTACCACCGCGTGGTGAACTATTATGAAGACAAGAGGGAAATGAGTCTGAGCAACGGCAACCGAAAAATGAGGGTCCACAATGCGGAAGAACTGTCCAAATGGAATGTAATCACCAATATGAGTGCCCTTTCGAGAAGATATCTGCTCGATTTCAGTAAACTCTCCGAGTGGCTTTCGGAAGTTAGGCTGATCGACTATGCCCTCCACATGCTTTATGCCGCCTCCCGGCCTGGAAACACTATCCACTATATGAGCCGACCGATGGGAGTCTATCGCCACTCGGCTGAGGCCATCTGGACCATGACCGAAAGGAATGCAAAACTCCAGATGGCAATCGACGTGAGGCGACACCTTATCCGCCAACTCTCCGACCGCCCGGAGATAGTGAAAAATCTCGAGAAGGCGTGCTCCGACATGGAGCGCGTAATGAACACCCCGGAGCAACAGCAGCCACGGCGACCTCTTCTCTCCAGGATCAGAGCTTCTGTGTCGCGCCTGCTCCCTCTACCCAAACCATAGACAATTATATCATGGGAGAGAATCTGAAATCGAAAACCGCCAAGGGAATAATGTGGGGCGCATTGGGCAGCGGTGGCATGCAGTTGCTCAATCTGCTCTTCGGACTTTTTCTATCCCGTATCCTGACACCTCAGGACTACGGAATCGTGGGGTCGCTTGCCATTTTCTCCACCCTCGCCGGAATATTTTCAGAAAGCGGTTTCATCCTCGCCATTGTCAACAAGAAAGAGGCCACACGCGACGACTACAATGCCCTGTTTTGGTTCACCGTCGGCATGAGTCTCACCATCTACGCCATCCTGTGGTTTTGCGCTCCGGCTATTGCAAATTTCTATCATCAGCCGGAAATGATCGACCTTTCCCGATTCCTCTTTGTCGGTTTCATTTTCTCCGCTACGGCATCTGCCCCGGCTGCATATATGTTTAGAAACCTTTTGGTGAAAGAACGCACACGTGCACAACTCACCGCCCTCACTTTGGCCGGTATTGTCGGCGTTTGCTCTGCATTGGCTGGCCTTTCTTATTGGGCTATTGCCATACAGACAGTTACTTATGTCGCACTTAATGCCGTATTTTTATGGTATATCTCAAAATGGCGACCATCGATGTCTTTCCATCCTGAGACATTAAAGGGGATGCTCTCGTTCAGTATGAAGCAACTGGTGGTTTCGATTTTCACTGTGGTCAACACCAACATCTTTGCCATGCTCCTCGGAAGATTTTATGGAATGCGCACTACGGGGTTCTACACCCAGGGCAACAAATGGACCACCATGGGATATGGCACTATCAGCGGCACCATCAACAGCATCGGTCAACCGGTGCTCCGCCAGACCACCGACGACATTGATCGATTGAAGAGGGTTTTCAGAAAACTCCTCAGGTTTACTGCCTTTGTGTCATTCCCATGCATGTTCGGACTCGCCATAATCGCTAAAGAACTGATAGTCATAGCCATCACCGACAAATGGCTCGACAGTGTGCCAGTGATGCAGATCCTCTGTGTGGGGGCTGCCTTTATGCCTATTGGTGTGCTTTGCGGAAACCTTTTCAACAGCATCCACCGACCATCCGTATATATGTGGAATACCATCGTGCAGGGCGCCGTCCAACTCACCGCTCTGATTTCAACCTACAGATATGGTCTGGAGACAATGCTGATGGTCTATTCCGCTATCAACATTTTCTGGATATTGATTTGGCAATTCCTTATCACAAAATATGTGGGTATCAGCGTGTTTGAGATGATGAAGGATATAAGTCCCTATCTTGTGATTTCGGCATTGGTAATGTCTTTCACTCTCTTTGCAATTGGAAATGTCGGAAACCTGTGGCTATCACTAATTCTTAAGATTGTAATTGCCGCCGGGATCTATTGCCTGCTTATGTGGAGACTTAGATCGATGGTTTTCTTCGAGGCTATCGGTTATCTGAAACAAAATTTCCATAGATCATGACCTGTGGTTCTTGCCAACTGCCAAATTTTTCCTAATTTTGCAACATGAAATCAGCACTACTTGAACTGACACGAATGCGTGGCCTCCTGATGATGGAATATGAGGAGGAACGCCGTCAATTCTCCGAAGTCACCGAGAGAATCGGAGTGGCTCGTCTTGCAGAAAGGGGCAACGCCTGGTGGCCAATCTCCATCGGACGCATTTACTTCAACTCGCTCAATCAGCGTGTCGTGGAGATATTCCGCAATGGCTCCGACGATGATGAGGAGACCGGCGAAACCGACCATAATTTCGAATATGGGCGACAAGTGACTTTTTTCACTATCGACAAGGAGGACGCAAAACCCAAATTGCGGTTTGGCGGCTCCGTCAGTTTCGTGTATGGCAACCGTATGGTCGTGGCAATATCCGATTCCGCCGACGTAACACCGCTCTCCAATGCAGAGTCTGCGGGCGTAATGATTTCTTTCGACGAGACCACCTACAAGGCTATGCTCAATGCCATAGACTATACTATCAAAGCAAAGGGGCGGCTCGGCGAATTGCGCGACCTTTTCTTTTCAAAACGGCCGGCCGAAGAACTTCGGTTCGCCCCTCTCAGGTTTCCCTATCTGAATCCAACACAGGAAAAGGCTGTCAATAAAGTTCTGTATGCCAAGGATGTGGCGATAGTGCATGGTCCTCCGGGTACCGGAAAAACCACCACCCTCGTTGAGGCTATCAACGAGACTCTTCGCCGTGAAAGTCAGGTGCTCGTATGCACCCAGAGCAATATGGCGGTTGACTGGATTTCCGAAAAATTGGTAGATAGAGGTATCCACGTGCTGCGAATCGGCAACCCTTCCCGTGTCAACGACAAGATGCTTTCTTTCACCTACGAACGGCGGTTTGAGTCGCACCCCGACTACCCCGACCTTTGGAGCATACGCAAGGCCATTAGGGAACTGCAAGGGGCAAAACGTCGCGGCACTGACCAGTGGCATCAGAAAATTGATCGTCTGCGCTCTCGCGCCACCGAACTTGAGATACGCATCAATGAGGATCTGTTCAATTCTGCCCATGTCATTGCCTGCACCCTCGTGGGAAGCAGCACAAGACTTCTCGACGGGAAGAAATTCTCAACTCTCTTTATCGATGAGGCTGCACAGGCTCTGGAGGCGGCTTGCCTGATACCCCTGCGAAGGGCCGGCAGACTCATTCTTGCCGGCGACCACTGCCAGTTGCCTCCGACAGTGAAAAATTACGAGGCTATGAAAGCTGGTCTTGGCAAATCGCTGATGGAGCGACTCGTGGAGAATCATCCGGAAGCGGTAACATTGCTTTCCATGCAATATCGCATGAACGAGGACATCATGCGCTTCTCCAGCGACTGGTTTTATAGCGGTGCTATGGTAGCTGCCCCGGAAGTAAAGTTTCGCGGTATCCTTGATTATGACTCGGCGATAGACTGGGTAGATACCGACAAGGAAAACATATCAGACGGTAATGGCGCGGAAGATGACGACTCCGAACTGCAATACAAAGAGTCTCTTGCCGGAAACTCTTTCGGTAGGATCAACAAGGATGAGGCGCAACTGACATTGCTCACCCTTCAAAAATACATCCAGAAAATCGGGAAAGAGAGATTTCTTGAGGAGAGAATTGATGTCGGGGTCATTTCCCCCTATCGGGCACAGGTGCAGTATCTGCGGCGGCTGATCAAGCGGTTGTCGTTTTTCCGTCCCTTCAGGAAAAACATTTCGGTTGATACCGTCGATGGATTCCAGGGGCAGGAACGCGATGTAATAGTCATTTCGATGGTGAGGAGCAATGATGAGGGGAATATCGGTTTTCTGCGCGACCTTCGGCGCATGAATGTGGCGATGACACGTGCCCGCATGAAACTCACCATCATCGGTTCCGTGGAGACCCTCACCCGCCACCCCTTCTATCGCCGCCTCCACCGCCACATCTCCTCTGAGCCAGAATCCTAAAAACAAGCAAAGCTGATTTATTGTTATATAGATAAAGGAGTGATTTTGATATGGCAGAAAAAATAGCATACCCAATTGGAGAACAGGATTTCAAGTCG
>CAYMBR010000090.1:0-7369 GCA_964388725.1 uncultured Sangeribacter sp.
TATATACCACGGGCATCCATCGTTGCTCAATCCTTGACATCAATTTGAAATTTTGCGAGAATTTCGGATAGTCAAGAATCAGCGCGGATAAACGCTTTATAATTAATTAATTCACATCCCACCGCTCTTAACCCCAGACCAGGGCTTCTGTAGTGGCAGTCCGCACATGCAAAATTAAAGCAATTTTTCGATTCAGCAAAATCTTTTCGCAAAAATATTTGTTTTTTCTCTAAAATAATCCCTGCACTGTGGATAGCAACGCAGGGATTATTTTATATTTTCATGTCTCATATAGAAAATGCACAATCACTTCCGAAGCAGTAATTGTGCATTGTGCATTAATTAGTAGCCGAACTCCTGGCCTTTGCGGATGGCAGGGATGCCGGCCTTCATCCATTCAGGAATCGGGTCTCCTTTCAGGTAGTGGTCAAAGAATTGCTGCAGACGGATGGTGATGTCCTTGCGGTTGCGACGCTCCTTAAGATTATGGGCCTCTCCATTATACTGGAGCATCCACACCGGCTTGTTGAGTCGGCGAAGTGCCATGAATAGCTCTATACCCTGATACCAAGGCACGGCTCCATCTGCGTCATTATGCATTATTAGAAGAGGTGTCTCAACCCTATTTGCATGAAACACCGGTGAGTTGGCGATGTAAAGTTCCGTGGCATCCCAAAGATTACGTCCTATGCGGCTTTGTCCCATTTCATACTGTCCCTGGCGCGAATTACCGCTTTCCCAACGGATACCGCCAAAAGCAGATGTCATGTTGCTCACCGGTGCACCGCTCCCGGCACATGCAAACATATTCGTTCGGGTCACAAGGAACGCTGTCTGGTAGCCACCCCAACTTTGTCCGTCGATACCGATTCTTTCCTTGTCGATGAAGGGGAATTGCTCACACATGGCTTCTGCTCCAGAACATACGAAATTATAGGCACACTCACCCGGAATACCGGCAGTGTAATGAATATCCGGCACAAACACCACATATCCACGGCTCACGTAGAATGGATAATTTACCCAACTCCAGGATGGCTCCATGTTGTAATGGGTATAGAGATCCTCAGAACCGGTCTCATAAAACACGCAGAGCATCGGATATTTCTTTGTCGGGTCAAGATCCTCAGGTAGATATAGCACTCCATCTGTCGGAGTGCCATCGTAGGCATACCAATGAACGAGTTGTGCATGCCCCCAGTTGTATTCGCTTACTTGAGGATTTGAATCGCTTACCTTTATTGCCCTGGGAAACACTCCTTTCGGTGCAATCCAAACGTTTGGCATCACCTCGAAGTTCGCCTCTACAAATGAGAATGAAGGAGTGTCAAGTGCTTGACGGATTTGTGTGAAACTGAGAGTATCGAGTACCACATTCTCCGGTTTTGCAGGATTCCCATATTTCATGGATGCAAGCCCATTTCGTTTATCCTTATAGTTGAAGAGGGTAAGGGTCATTAGGTCTCCTTTAGAGAGTGCACGGCGTTCCTTCTCATGGGTGTTGACATATCGAATCTTGAGGTCGTTGTCGCGGCCATAGCTCCTGGTGAGACAGATTGGTTCTGAATTGCCGGTGGGGTCAACGCTCCAGATGTCGTATCGGTCATAAATCAGCAGTCGCTCATCGTTTTCTGTCCATGACGCATGCCCGTATGTCTGTCGTACTCCCGGATGATCATCGGCTTCATCCCAAACAGGATAAGGGATATTCGCCGATACATTTGCGATGTTTCCGGTAGAAATCTCGTAGGCAAACCAGTTGCTATCCTTAAACCAATATACAAATTTACCGGCTGGTGAGAGAGAGGATGAGTCAGCATAGACTGTTGCCACACTTTTACGTTCTCCATCATTGACATTCACCACGTAAAGTTCTTCCGGTGCATAGTAGTTCCACTGTTGGCTGACAATCTCTTTGCTCGGGTCGCGAACCAACGCCCAGTCTGCATCCCAGCGGTCGGGATCTGCCACTGATGCAAGGGAATTGGAATCGATGAGTTGCTGATGCCCGCTTGCAAGATCTATGACAACTGGGAATGTCTGCTCACGCAACTTCGTCAGGTTGTTGTTGTCTTCTGGTGGTGTGGTTGGTGCATCCCAACGCCAGATGTCGAGACTCGGGGTCTCAAAACTAACCAGCGTGGTGTCGTCGGGTGCGATTTCAGGAGCCACACCTATCACAAGCCTTTTTCCGTTATGGCTGAATTCCGGGGTGGAATATTGGTTGACATACAGTTCCTCTCCTCTCGCCTTTGCCATCTTTTCTTTCCATTCGGCAAGAAGTTTTTCCTGAAGTTCGGGGTCGGCCGCATGCGGACGCTGAAGGTTTGGTCCCTTAATGCCGGTTGAGATTGCCACTTCAATCTCTTCAGGGGTTATGGCTTCGGAAGAAAGGTCTGCAAGCCACAGCTGCATACGGCGCGTGCCCGTCTTGTTGCTGTCGTTGGTGGCTGTGTATGCCAATTTCAATCCATCGGTAGAAAAAACAGGATTGCCATAATATTTTTTCTCTTTATCGAGTTGATAATTTTTCCCTTTGACAAGGTCAAACAATTTGATTCCCTTGTTGAATATGGAATCTTTTTCCGGAGGACAGATTGAAGCTGCAAGTTTGCTGCCATCCTCACTGAAAACATAACTCTTAACGTATGGCACTACCAAGGTGTCTCCTGTCAGCAAGTTTTGTATCACCAATGGAAGGCCGGCATCATTGTCAGATAACTTTATATTTTTTGTAATGGCTGTGTCGCAACTCTGGTAAGCGATCCAGCTGCTACCATCTTTTGATGTCTTGAATCCTTTTATAAGTGGGATTTTGGTCACCTTTTGAGTCTTTAGATCCACTATGGCAAGTGAATCCTGAGGCATTTCAAAGTCCTTTTTCTTGTCGATTTTTGCCTTGCGGGTGTCCTGGAATAAGGGTATTATTCTGGCGATGGCCCATCGGCTGTCGGCTGTGAAGGCAATGCCGGCTCCTCTCGCTATGTTGATTTCGGTGTTGTTTTTTGTACTTCTTATGGTCAGTTCGCCATCTCCCTCCTGGGGATTGACACTGAATGCCGCCCAGTTGCCGTCGTTGCTCAGCGAGTGGTTGGTCACCTTCTTCCAGTCGTCAAAACTGCTATGGTCAAGCACCTTCTTCCCATTCGCGCTTAAGGTAATGATGATTGCCATAATAGCGAAAATTTGTTTTTTCATGTCTATGTTTAATTAGATATAATCTTAATTACTGAAGTCACTTAATTACTGAAGTCACTTGTTTTCCTCTTGTGTTAGGGGCTTCAAGCCCCCTTAATTTAGTGACATAGCCCTAACCTCTCAACTAAACTTAAGATTATGTCCCATCCTTTCCTTCTTGGTGTGCATATAGAATTGGTTGTATTTGTTGGGTTGCACCTCAAGGGGTACATTCTCCACAATTTCAATTCCGAAACCTTCCAAGCCGATTCGTTTCATCGGATTATTACTGAGAAGACGCATTTTCTTAATACCCAAGGCGTTAAGGATTGAAGCGCCTACACCATAATTCCGTTCGTCGGCCTTGTGTCCGAGGTGGAGGTTTGCATCGACCGTGTCAAGACCCTCCTCCTGAAGTTTATAGGCCTTTATCTTGTCCATAAGTCCGATTCCGCGTCCCTCCTGATTGAGATATACTATCGCACCACGTCCTTCTTTCTCAATCATTTCCATGGCTTTGTGGAGTTGCTCGCCACATTCGCAACGCATCGAGCCGAAGATGTCGCCGGTTGTGCAACTGCTGTGCACTCGAACAAGAAGAGGTTCATCTGTAGTGACATCTCCCTTTATCAGTGCTATATGCTCCAGCCCGTTGTCTTTCTGCCGGAAAGGCACAAGGCGGAAATGTCCGTATGCGGTAGGCATATCCACTTCCTCGCCCTTTTCAAGCATATTGTCGTGGCTAAGGCGATAAGATATGAGGTCGCGTATGCTGATGAGTTTCATCCCCCATTCGTCTGCGAGTTTCTTAAGTTCGGGCAGACGCGCCATGGTGCCATCTTCGTTCATAATCTCCATCAGCACTCCTGCCGGTTGAAGCCCTGCAAGGCGTGCAAGATCTACAGCCGCTTCGGTGTGTCCGGCTCTCTCAAGAACTCCTCTGTCTTGGGCATATAGAGGGTTGATATGTCCAGGTCGTCCGAAAGTTTCGGGTGTTGATTTTGGATCGGCAAGTGCATTGAGAGTGGCAGCGCGGTCGTGGGCACTCACGCCGGTGGTGCATCCCTCAAGTTTATCAACCGTGACTGTGAAGGGTGTCCCGAGCATCGATGTGTTTTCCTCTACCTGAAATCCTAAGTCAAGTTCCTTGCAACGTGCTTTTGTCAGCGGTGCGCATAGCACTCCGCGGGCATTCTGAAGCATGAAATTCACCTGCTCCTGGGTGATTTTTTCCGCTGCTGTTATAAGGTCTCCTTCGTTTTCGCGGTCTTCATCATCAACCACAACTACGAATTTCCCTTCGCGGAAATCTTCTATCGCGTCTTCAATCCTATCCAATTTTATATTTTCCATATTATTACTTAAATTTCGCAAACTATCGACAAACTAAACTTATAAACTCATAAACTTATAAACTTCAATTTTCGCTTGCGAAAGTTGATTGTTTCCTAAAAATTGAGAAATTTACAGATCCATAACTGCGGTGTTGCTCAAAACCCGGTAGCTGTGAGAAGTCATGCATGGCGTTGTGTTCGATTATCACAAGTGTGCCTTCTGTCGTGACCGGCGAATTCAGAATCAATTCTGGAATCTCTGCAAACCGTGGATGATCGTAAGGCGGGTCGGCAAATATTATGTCGTAAGGCCGTTTTGATGTGGAAATGAATTTGAATGCGTCGCCTTTAATCACCCGCAGGGCATTGTCTCCCAGCTTTTCCTTCACGCTGCGTATGAAATTGGCCTGCGTGGCTGCCATTTCAACAGATGTCACCGATGCCGCCCCTCGTGATAGAAACTCAAGGCTGATGGCTCCGGTGCCGGCAAAAAGGTCGAGCACATTTTTCCCTTCGATGTCTTCTATGTTTTCTATCACATTGAAGATGTTTTCCTTCGCAAAGTCGGTCGTAGGTCGTGCCGTGATGTTATGAGGCACATCGAAACGCCTTTTGCCATATTTACCTCGTATGATGCGCATATTTGTGTTTCCTGTTGATTGCCAGATAGACCGCTGTCGGTATTGTCTTCCCGGCAAGGTCATGGTTTTTCTGGCTGGTTGTCTTTAAAAACTTCGATAATGTCTTTCCAAGGCTTTGCCGCACTTCCCTGATGCCGCTGAAGACGGTGTCTGTCTCCTTGGGGTCGGCATCGTATGTGTTGAGGATATTCATCAGCATATAGGCAATGTCGTTTTCTGTCTTCCATGGATGTGTGGAACCGCAGAGCAACTCTCCCCGGTCGAGAAGTATGAAGTCTGCTTCAGTCTCTCGAATGTCGATCACACACTTATACGCTTCGTGGGGTTGCATGGCGGCTTCTTTCAGTAGTGTCTGCTGACTCAATATCCTTGCCCCGGCAAACGACCGCTGCATGAAGGATTTGAGACCGGAAATCATCGTGAATGTGTTTTTCTCCTTGCCGGTTTCATTGACGAATACATCAAAACCTTCGCCTCCGTAGATTTTTTTGTGTATATCAGCGCAGTCGTCATCGGTGGGGTATAGTTCGGCCGGAAGCCATAGCTGGCGGTCGCTCTCGATAATGATGTCGGCGGAATAGTCGTCAAGGATTGTGGGATTGTCATAAATCACGTCCTCTATGCGGTGGAGCAGCCCCTCTTCTGTTGGTTGCCATGATTCCTGGACTATTGTTTTTGGGGTACGTCCGAGACTGGCATCCGGCACAAGCCAGGCACCAATTCCATGGAGTGATATATCGACGGCAAGATGCCATTGACCGTTGTCAAGGGCATTTGCACGGTTGCCGTAATTGTTCTTTTCTTCAGTCATAATGCAAAATTAACAAATTTAGGGGTGAAAAACAACTAAAATGTCAATAACTCTTGGTAGTTTCATATTTTTTTAAGAATTTTGCACTATGAATTGCGAGGATATACCCGAAAATGTAAATATGAATCGCATTATTTTGCGGCTGACGGTGCCTACTGTGCTGGGCAATATCTCGGTGCCGTTGCTCGGTCTGTGCGATACGGCTGTCGCCGGACACATGGGGGAGGAGAAGTTTCTCGCTGCTATTGCCATCGGTTCGGTGATGATGTCGATGGTATATTGGTTGTTTGGCTTCCTGAGGGGTGGCACATCCGGACTGACGGCGACTGCATACGGTTCCGGTAATCCGGATCGTATGGGAAAAAGCCTGTTGCGCTCTTCATTGTTAGGTCTTGTGATTGGACTGCTGTTGTTGCTGTTGCATCATCCAATTTTGGTTTTGCTGCTTAAAGCGATGGGGGCTACTCCCGATACAACGGAACTCGCATCAATTTATTTCAACATTTGCATTTTGGGGTCAGTACCGATGATGCTGCTTACTGCCCTGTCGGGTTGGTTTGTGGGTATGCAGTCCACCGCCAAAGCCATGTGGATTAATATTGGTGTAAGCATTCTGAATGTGATTTTCACTCTCAGTTATGTTTATGTCTTTAGGCTTGGTTTCAAGGGTATTGCAATGGGCACCCTTACTGCCCAATGGGTGATAATTATCCCGGCAGTTATTATGGCTGTAAGACTTTGCCGAAAACATAGCATTCCGCTAAGAATCAATCGTGAGATTATTTCTGATTCAGAGGATTGGAAAAGAATGTTCAGTGTCAATTCCAATCTTTTTTTCCGTTCTGCCTGCCTGATTGCGGTCACTATGATTCTCTATGCATGCAGTGCGCGTATGGGTGATGTGGTCACCGGTGCCAATGCCGTAATCCAACAGTTGTTTCTTTTTTTCTCTTATTTTATGGATGGTTTTGCATATACCGGCGAGGCTCTGATTGGCCGTTATCATGGTGCAAAAGACGAAAAAATGCTTTCGCTTTCTGTTGTGGGCTTGCTTAAGTGGGGGATTGCGGTGACAATTTTGTTTGTGTCGGTTTATGCTGTTGGATTGCAATGGATTGTTGGTTTGCTAAGTGATTCTGATGCAGTCTTGCAAAGCGTTTTGGATTGCAAACTGTGGGTACTTCTTATTCCGATGGCCGGTGCTGCTGCCTTTGTCTTTGATGGTTTCTATATAGGTTTGACCAGGACACGCCCCATGCTTTATTCCACAATCGGTGGCCTCCTGATATTTGTGGTCCTTCTCCTTAATGTCGAAGACACCCAGTGGATGCTCTGGATGTCATTCACCTGCTATCTCGCCCTCCGTTCCCTCATACTAATCCTCCTCTTCCCCTACAAACCCTCAC
>CAYMBR010000091.1:0-7001 GCA_964388725.1 uncultured Sangeribacter sp.
ACATCGAAGCCGCCATTGCCCTGAATGATTCCGTAAAATTCTGCAAGCCAATTGAAGGGCTGATGTGTCTCCAGCCATTTGTCGTAGGGCAGTACGGACGTGGCAGCATGGAGCCTATGATTCAACTGGTCGTTCAATTCCGTTAATCTATCTTTCAAAATTTGCTTTGCCTTCTTAAATGATGCCATGTCATCCCCATGCTCAAGCTGGATCTTGCGGAACTCTTCGTAGGCATCCTTAACCTTCTCCATCTCCTCCTTTATTTTTACCCTGAACTCCTGATTGGCAAGTTCCTCAAGTATGTCCTTTGGATTGGAAAGATCCCTGTCAAGTTCCTTTTCATTGGCATACCCTACGAGCGTATTGCCGCATCGGATATTGAAGTCAATGTCCGGAAGCGGGTCTATACCCATATTCTCGGCTCGGCGGTCAACATCGACTACAGCCACCATCTTCAGGAACAACCGCAGCTTCGCTATCTCTGTCGCCTCTACCATTATGTCCACACCATAGAGATTCCTCAGAATTATTGACTTGAAGATGAAATACTGGATATTTGAGCGGTATTTGTCTGAAATCTCTCCCAATTCCTTGACGAAGAGCAATGGATTCTCCCTGTTGAAATCCTGCATCCGGTCTATGCATATCTCATAGAGGGGTTCGAGGATGTTGAGTGCCGCAAAGAGAAATGCTCCCGATCCACAGGTTGGGTCAAGGATTGTCACCTTTTGAAGCGCATGGTAAAACCACCCGACAAAGTGATGGTCGGTCTTGGCAAGTATATCCTGAGCAAACTGTCGGATGTCAAGATTGTAGGTGATGAAATCGTTGATCGATGTTATCTCCCCATTGCTGATTTTTTCTATTATGGAGCCACATCTCTGCAACCTCTCTACTGTCTCTCTCCAAATCTCGGTCGGCAATCCCCACCTCTCCGGTGTCCTTGTGTTCCAATCCTTGCGGAGTTCCGCCAGAGGAACATGATTGTCCGGAAGTTTGCCCACCGGCAGTTCGGAATATTCATGGCGCATGGATTCGGTTATAATACCTCTCCTTATGTTCTCCGGTATCTCATCAAATTCCTCATATCCATGCTTGACGGCATCGAAAATATACCGGTCACCCGACTTCCTAAGTTCATTCCAGACATATCCATCCTCAGCAAAATATTTTGCCGACTCCGCCGTGGAATTCTTTGTCGCGTCAAATAGAAACGGCAATATGCAGTTGCGCCCGATGTATTCGGTGATGTCCTCCTTTGTATAGTAGGCACCCATTGCCGCCCTGTCGTTGATATATTGCTCGAAGATATATCCCAAGACGTCGGGATTGATATCCTTGCCGGAGGCAGTGATTCGCGTGTCAAGATGCCATTCCCATTTGTCGAAGAAGGCAAACAAACGGTCGAAGGCATTATCCTCTATGTCAATTCCGGCATAGTCGCGCTCTATTTTGTGGGTGTCGAACATACCTCCGTTGAGATATGGAATCCTTCCAAATTTGTTTTCAAAGTCTTTACTGTGCCTCGGGTCGTTGAGTCCGTCGGTAAAGAGCGACCGCAGGAAGTCGAGATAAAACGAACGGAAGAAAGTGCCGTCTTTTTCACCGGCCACGTGGGCATCAAACCGTTTGCGCAGATAGTCTGTCTCATTGTTGAGAAACCCTTTCTTCTGGATGAAGTAGCAAAACATCAGGCGGTTGAGCATAACGGAGGCATACCACTGTCTGTCAGACTCGGCAGTGGCCGTTCCATCTATTCCCTTTATGAAGTTGACGAATGCCTTGTGTTCTTTCTTGAATCCGGCGTAGAAATCCTTTGTAATTTTCTCTGAATTCACCACAAAACTCGACTGCACCCTCTCACGTACATCCACGATGGTGGTCACTTCATTAAAACCAAATGTCAGGTTGTCTATCTTCTGGAAGATAAACTCAGCCTGGTCTGCCGACTTGTATTCGGTGGTGACAATATCCCGCTTGTCCACTTTCCTAACAGGTGCAAGCCAGAGATGATGAGTATCCTCCCTTTTGCTGATGAAGATAAGGATATATTCGTTGGCATATTGGCGGAGCTTTATGTCGATGCGCCGGCAAACCGATGTCGGTGGAATCGATTCCACCTCGCATGTCAAAATCCGGAATCCGCTGCGCTGGGCAAGGACTTTGATATTATAGGTGACGCCATCCACCTCGATTGGAGGAAGCTTTGTCATACCAACTGGGTTGTTCCAACCCAGTTCGGATATAAACAGTTCCCCGAAGTCCCGCCGGTCAAGGTAGTTGTTGAATGTTTTCCGATTCATCTCTTTTCATTTTTAGGTCGCATACCCATGGAGCATACTATCTGCGGTTCGCGATTGTCGCGCATCTCCTCGGGAGGTATGTTGCATAGCGTTCCGGCTTTTCTCATCTCTATCACATAGTCCACAATCTCCTCCGATGATCGTCTTTGGCTCATCATCCTGCCCAGGGTTATCCTTGCACTCGCAAGCAGCGGATGCTGGAATATCTCGTCGATGGCAAGTTTCAGCTGCTCCTGTTGCTCTTCGGCAAAGAAGAGATTTTCTTCCTTGTTGTTGTCAAGGTAATCGTTCAGCATCATTGAGATCCGGTAGCGTGTGGAGAAACGGTTACCGAGAGTTCCGTTGATTGTCCTGGTTTCCTGTTCCATCTGGTCTATGGCCTGACCCACAAGCTCGAGATGGTTGGGATAACCTTCCGCTGCCGGTGTGCTCTCATCACACGCCATCGCCTGGAGTATTCTCTTCTGCGATTGCGATATCACCTTCCCTTCGGGCGAAAGCCATGTCAGAACGTCAAAGTCGTTGTAGGTCTTCGCGTAGGTCACGACTCCGCTCTTGTCGTCGCTTTCCGTTGCCTTGGTGGCGTAGATCTGGTTGGAAAGCGCCGGGATGATGGTGGCAAGTTTGGGATCTTTGTCGATGGCGTTCTTCCATATCTGATATGCAAACGACGAGAGGTCAACGTCGTCGGTGTCATCGTCGTCAAGCACCCCGCTTTTCTCATTAAACATGTCACGGAGGTTTTGCTCATTCCCTTCGAAGAAGACTTCATCGCTTCCCAACACATGGGCATTCTCATTGATGCGCTCGTTGAGTCTCTTCCTCAGGTTTATTATCTTCTCAACTCCCTCTGCAGGGAAGAACGAGTAACAGTAGATCTTCTCTGATTGCTGTCCGATACGGTCCACACGTCCGGCTCTCTGAATAAGTCTTATAATCGCCCAGGGAAGGTCGTAGTTGATGATGATGTGGCTGTCCTGAAGATTCTGACCTTCCGATAGCACATCGGTGGATACAAGTATCCGGGTCTCATTTTCGGGTGGGATGCTTGCTTCATTGCTCACCGGTGAGAATTTCTCCACAATCTGTGTCTGGTTTTTCGAATCCCCGGTTGCCACATCGACTGCCTTGACACCTCTTCGTTTCAGTTCCTCTGCTATGTATTCGGCAGTGTCCGAATATTGTGTAAACACCAATGCCTTGTCTGCGAAGTGCGTTTGCTCTATAAGTTCCTGGAGTTTGTTAAGCTTTTGGTCCGTCTCCGGATTCCAGTCTCCACAGAGGTCTATCATCTCTATTATCTTGTGTATGTCTGCCTTGAGATTTTGCTTCAGTGTCCTCTTGAAGTATGTCGAACTGATTGGCACACAGTTGCCCTTTGCCCTCACTGCCTCATAATATTCCTTACCTTTCTTTATATAAGTGT
Source organism: uncultured Sangeribacter sp. (assembly GCA_964388725.1). Lineage (GTDB taxonomy): Bacteria > Bacteroidota > Bacteroidia > Bacteroidales > Muribaculaceae > Lepagella. Next base: position 3,730 of record CAYMBR010000091.1, read on the forward strand.
CAAAGTCTGTGCAGATGCAAAGTTTCCCATCCTTTATCTGGATGAGTGCTTCCTCACCGTCGTTTTCATCCTGGTCTGAGAAACCGTCGGATATCGGGTTGGTGTCTCGGATTGGCAATGGCAATTTGTTGTCTATGGCATAGATAAACATGGCGTTGCGCAGCGCATGGCGGCAGAGTGTCAGCAGAAATGAATATCCGCTGGAGTCAATTCGCTTGAAGAATGTGGATTTCGCAAATCCCATCATCCTCGCTCCGGCACGCGAAAGATTCTCGATTATATCCTTTTCGCATTTCTTAAGTTCCGGATCATGCTTGGCATCATAGTAAAGACTCAGTCCATATCTCGGCAACAGCAGCTCATCCATCAGGTTTATCATCTCTTCGGAATAAAGCCGCGAGTACTGGTCGCCGGGCTGTGTCTCGAATGTCTCGGATTTCGGTATTCTGTCGGGGAAATAGTTTCTGCTTCCGTCTGGCATTGTCAGATAACGGCGTTTGCTCACCGGATCTTCCTTGGCATAGTTCTGCTTGATGAATGACCGTGTGCGTCTTACAAGAAACAATCGCATCAGTTCGTTCCAGTCATCTGCATTGTCGCTTTTCTTGAAAGCTGCTATCGTGCGCATATCGACATCGGCATGTTTTCTCGCAAACTCAAAGTCTCCTCCGATCTCCTGTATGTAGTTTTCCGGACGTATGCCGAGATCCATGTCTTCAGGAATGAAAAGTTCCAGTTGGCTCGACAGGTCGGAAAAATCCTTGTTGTAGGGTGTGGCGGTAAGCAGAAGCACTTTCGCTTCCTGTTTCTCTATCAGCGACTGGATGTTCTGATACCTCACTCCTCCTGAATTGCGCAGGTTATGACTCTCGTCAATTATTATCAATTTATATCGGCGTGCATTCTCCACGTCTATAGGTTTTTGCATCGAGTGCACGTATGCCTTTAGGTTATATTTGTTGATGTATTTGTGCCACATGTCCTGCAGACTTGCCGGACAGATGATAAGTGTGGTTGCTCCGAGTGTATTCTCGAATATCTTTGCTATCGCACAGGCGGTTATAGTCTTGCCGAGTCCCACCACGTCGCCAATCATGGCACCGTTTCTTCTCTCATTGGTAAGGTTTCGTGCCGCTATCTTGACAGCGTTCTGCTGGAATTCAAACAGTTCTATCTGAAATTCCTTCGGTAAGTCAAACTCGCGTATGCCGTTGCGTGCATCCTGGCTCAGATGATATGCCGTCTTCAGATAGATATAGTATGGAGGGATATTTTTGAGTCCCGCCCAACTGTTGTCGATGATTTCTATCAACTGGTCGGTGATGTCAATACACATCCGGTCATTCCATCGGTCGTCAAACCATCTTGCAAGTTTCTCGGTGTGGTCACTGTCGGCAAAGTCGGCATTCAGTTCCCCATTGCCCCTCAGCCCTGAATAGGTAAGGTTGCTGCTTCCCATAAGGGCTATCTTTTTGGTGTAGCAACCAGGCTGATGTGCTATGTAGAGTTTTGCATGAAGTGGATAACTGAGATATAGTTTCACACATACTTTCCCATCCTTCATCTGCTGCGAAAGATGTCTCAATGTCTGCTCAGCCTCTTCCGTGGGACGCCCGAGAAGGAGCTGGTTTCTGAATTCCTCGGCTATCTTCCGCAGGCTTTTCTGCACATAGTCAGCATCCGCCCTGTTGGTTTTGCGCGAATACAATGCGCGTACAAGTTCCTTGTCCGGACGGTGCATCCCGATAAGAAGCCGGCAGTATCTCTTTTTCTCGGTGTATTGACCCCGTTGGTCAAGTTCTTCTACATAGTCTCCCGGCAACTCGTCGATCTGTTGCTCCACGAGATTCCATCCGCGAAGATTGAAATAGCCCACACAAAAGTCAACTCGCCTGACATTCTTGTCTTTAAGTATGTTGTTGAGTCCTTCGTTGAAGTTGATGTCTATGTTGTCGTAAATCCGAGCCATGGCAAAAGAGTCCGCCGGCTCGAAGCGGTGATGGGGTTAGTCTAAAAACGAAAAAGCGGAGAGCCACACCTTGCTCATTCCGCTCTTCGAGGCCTTCGCATTGCCCATAGTGTCAGAATGAGCAATGGTAGCACCCCGCGAAGTATGAATATGTAATTATTTCTTCTCATGGCATCTCGCCATAAGAAGAAAGTACATAAACGTACCCACCGGGCATCTACTACTACTTCATTCTTGGACACTACTTGAAAGTTGCGAAGTTTCGAAGAGCCAAGAAATCAGCGTCGGTAAACGCCTTTCGTATAATGTGTTCCGAACCGCCAAATGCCATCTGTAGTTCCCGACAATTATCTTGTCCGGCATCCACCGCAGTCATCGTGGGGTTCTTGCAACGGCAAATTTAGCAATAATATCTGAATCTGCAAAATAAAAATGAGTGGAAATCCATGGAAAATCCAGGAGAAACTACTCCGAAGTAAATTCTGTGATAAAGATGCAATTTGGTTTTTGCTTATTGAACTTGAGAAAGTTGACTCTACATAATCAACGGAATAATCAACGATTTTTAGTCGATAACGCAAAAATATTTGGTCATTTGAAAGATTTTGACTAACTTTGCAGCAACAGTTCCCACCACGCCTCTCTCTGATGCGTACCACGGTGGGACTTCGGTTTTTATATACATAATGAAATACGACAAGCTACCAATAGATTTCCCTGCTCAGATTACTTTGCTCAAAGAGAGGGGAATGATATTTACCGATGAAGACAAAGCCCTTGAAGGACTGTTCTCCATCAGTTATTTCCGCCTTGCAAGTTACTGGAGGCATCTTGAACACCGTAAATCTCGCCTGTTCAAGACCGACGCGAAATTTGAAGATGTTTTAAAACTATATGCTTTTGACCAACAGTTGCGCAATATTATATTCTCCGCTATTCAAAATATTGAGATTGCTTTCAGAACCCGTGTCAGCCACTTTCTTTCGATGAAATATGGTGCGTTCTGGTTTCTCAACCCATCGCTTTTCAAAGATGAAGCCATCCATAAATCTTGTATTGTGAAACTGAAAGAGGAAATAGCGCGGTCTCACGAGGATTTTATTAAAGAGCATATCGATAAATATGATGATCCAGAATGTCCACCGTCTTGGAAGACTATGGAGGTGGCATCGTTCGGCACACTGTCGAAATTATATAGCAATATTGCAGACAATGATATAAAGAAAGTCATATCTCGCAGTTTCCAACTGCCTTCATACTTGTTCCTTGAGAATTGGATGAAATGCGCCGCTGTGCTTCGTAA
>CAYMBR010000092.1:0-6356 GCA_964388725.1 uncultured Sangeribacter sp.
ATCTCGGGGCGTCGGAAACGCTCCCTTTGTCTCCATTAACTGAAAATCCCTAATTTAATTATGGCAAAGAAATCAAAATCAAGCACATTGTTTCCTACGACTCCACGTGAGCATATAGCTCAGCTTATCGAGTGGATGGCGCAGGGGGTATATGAGAAAGAGCAGATTATCGCTGTAGCACTGCTCTGTGCTGTGGCTGGGGAGAACCTGTTTCTTCTCGGACCTCCCGGTACGGCCAAGAGCATGGTTGCAAGTAGGCTTAAGATGGTGTTCAAGGATGGAAAGTCTTTTGATTACCTGATGTCACGATTTTCAACCCCCGATGAGATATTCGGTCCCATATCTATTTCACGCTTGAAAAATGATGACAAGTACGAGCGTCTGACTTCCGGTTACCTACCGGAGGCTGATGTTGTATTCCTCGATGAGATATGGAAAGCCGGACCCTCCATCCAGAACACTCTTCTCACTGTCATCAACGAACATATCTTCCATAACGGAGGACAAATCATACGCACACCGATGAAGGTGCTTATCGCAGCCAGTAACGAATTGCCTGCCAAAGATGAAGGTCTGGAAGCACTTTGGGATCGCTTTCTCATGCGCATGGTTTCCAACTGCATTGAGAGTGATGCTTCTTTCTTCAAGATGCTTAAATCGGAACAGACGGAACTAAAACCACTACCAGAGCATTATTTTATCACTCAAGCACTTTACGACAAGTGGCAGTCCGAATCAAGGGCTGCCACAATGTCGGAGAGTGTAGTAGCCGCAATCAAATCTTTGCGCAAGCTGCTTTCAACCTTTGAAAAGGAGGACGGCAACCAACTCCGCTACTATGTCTCTGACCGCCGATGGCGGAAAGCATACCGGCTGATGCAAACTTCAGCTTATTTGAATGGTAGAACTGAGATAAATTTGACCGACTATCTTCTCCTCATACATAGTTTCTGGAATGATGACGAATGTATTCCTAATGTCCTGAATGCTTTCACTTCAAGCCTCTCGGATAGTGTGACGAAGAGTCTTAGCAGGATTGATAAATCCATCAGGCAAATTATGGCTCCGCAAGGTCAACAAGGAGAGCAATCCGGTCAATCTCAAACCATACGCATAGGTTCAGGGTCAAATGAATTTGCTGAGTATGATTACTTCTATTACCTAGTTGAGAACTATCCTTCCGGTGAAACCTATTTCTCAAAATGGGATTATTCTGCCTTGAGTAACCAACCTAAGGATGGTGTGAGATATTTCGATTCAAAGCGGAATAAGAACATTATCCATGCGCTTATGCCGGGACGACCATTTGATGCCGCCACCAAGAACGCATCCAATCTTACAAAGGTTAAGATTCAAAAATGCGCTAACGGTGTCATCACTGATGGCACACCGTATTCTTTCCACAAAAGGAGCAATGACTCCATTTCTCCCGAACTCATGCAGAGACTTCCGATATATCAACGCATTTCAGCTATTCAGGAATCTTACAAGACTTGTGTCGCTGAATGGGAAGCGCAGATAGCGGAGAACTGGGTAGACTGTGACAATATATTCCTCTCTCCCAACGATCTCGGCCTAATCAAGAAAATGATAAAGGAGGTATCCGAGCAAATGAAAACGATTGAGGTAAAGCTCAATAATGTAGTGATGATGATAAAATGACGGACTATACCGATATTGATGCCAAGCTGGAGGAATATAGTGAAGCATTTGATTTCTATATGGATTGTGGAGAAATGCCACCATCAATTTCCTCCGATGACTGTCTTGCCGGATATCTGAAGGAGGTCTTAGAAAACAACCCTCAGATTGACGGATCTGACCCAACATGGACTGAGGTGTTGAAAGAAGATCTCATTTCGTATTTCACCGCATTGCTTGAACAGTTCCTAGAAATGCAGCTGCAAGCCATGAAGGAGCTTGCCTTAATCACTCAGTTCAGGGATGCCACCATAGAGACAAAGCGTAAGATGTGGAGCCAAATATGTGGCGTTATCGAGGAAGGATATTCCAAATACGAGGTAAATTTGACGGGATATACAGCCCAGTTCAAAACTGAAGACAAGCAGGCTGTCTTTGACGCATTGACAGCAGATTGGGAAAACGCCTGTAAAGGGAAACTCGACAGGAAGCAACGTAATCTGCTTGAGCGATCCAAACGCCACTTTGAGAATTTCTGCCGGGATGCCGGTACTTCGGATTATGAAGACAAGAAGAAACTTGACAATTATATCCATCGATATCCCCAGCTTCAGGAGATAGTGGATATGATAGGTAGAGACAAAGACCCTTCAAAAGAGGAAAAGGATTCCATCGTCTACAAGTTTCTTCCTGTCACGGTTGCGAAGAACCATTCCGTAGAAGAAATTGACAGGGTTGAGACTGGAGACAATCTTGAACGGTTATTGCCGGTTGAACTTGCAATGCCGGAAGATTTGTTTTTCAAACGCTTTGCAACAAAAGAATTGCAGCAGTTCAGCAGTCCTGGCAAGGATAAACCTAAGAAAACAGAGGAACATCGTAAAGACCCGAGACTTACAAAGGGCCCTATCATAGTAAGCATCGATACCAGCGGTTCGATGTCGGGAAGACCTGAGAGGATTGCGTTCTCTCTTTTGAAGCAGCTGCTTCGGATTGCGAAGAAACAAAAACGACCTTGTTTCCTCATCAGTTTTTCTGTAAGGGCAAAGTCGATAGATCTTGCCAATCCGCGTAACTGGGGGAAGCTTGACGACTTTCTGAAAAACAGTTTCAGTGGAGGAACCGAGGGAGAGCAGATGCTTTCCGAGGCAATTAGAGTATTGGATAAGGGTACATTTGAAATGGCTGATGTGTTGATTATCTCTGACTTTGAATTTCCAATCCCTCAAAAACAAACACAATCCAAGATTGAACAGAACCGTGTCTTTGGAACACGTTTCTATGGATTGAAAATCGGCCATTCCTCTGACAAATATGATAAGATCCTTGACAGATTATGGATAGTATGAAGGAACCGACATTTAAGATTAATCCAAATTTCCGACTGACAACAAAGTATCTGTCTGTAAGCTGGCATTTGGTCGATTCATATATCCTCCAATGTGAAGCTTCTATCGCAATGCAGGATAGGTTCGTCTTCGAACAAAACATTCTTGTACAATATCACGATGGACAAATAGATATAGTCTATCACAATGGTACCAATTTCGAGTCTAAGAAAGTTCAGAAATGGTTGCGCGAGCTTTTCAGAGACTTGATACTTCATGTTGCCACAAAGATACTTCCGGAGCGAGTGAGATATTGGGAAAATCTAAAAAATCTGCATGGATCAGGCGTGACTGTGAAAAGGCTTCGCAAGAATGTCCTTGGTCAATGTTCCTTCACCAATCATATCACTCTGCAACCATTTCTCGTTATATTTAAACAGGAATGGATGGACGGTGTTATTCTTCACGAGATGGCGCATTATAAATATAAGCACCATCGAAAGTCATTTTGGAATTTCCTCTCCACATTAATCGGAGAAGACTCCAAAATGGCGAAGGTGAAAGATGATATTGCCATATCTCCATACTATAATTATTACCTCTATCTCACTAAAAAATAGTAATTTTGTAACAAAGGACATAAGCTATGAATGTAATTGAACGTTTCAAGAAGGCTGCCGCAACTAATGCAGAGAACCCACGATTTGCACCTATAGACGATGAATACCTCGGTAAACGAATCGAGGGTGGATTTGTCTCGCTTATTAGAGAGAATGGAAACCTTTGTCAATGTTTTGTTTTTGACAATGGCGAGCACTTCGTGCATGATATAAGTGACAGTATGTTGTATCAAGCTGAAATTTTCCCGCAAGAATGGTTTATTCATAAATATCTGGAGAAAATAATATACGACTTCAAAGAAAAGTATATATCATCACTACGTGAAGTTGACAAAGATGGGGCAATAAAAGAACCTTTCTTCTTTTGTAATAAACATGAAATAGAACTTCAAAGCAAGGGAGTTGTCAGATTACTGCCATTCAGGGATCAAAAGATTGTATGCCTGACTAATATTCTTTTACCACGTGATTTACGGGGGCAAGGCATTGGACTAAAGTTGATAAGTGATATATTCTTAGTGTGTGAGAAACTTGGCTATAAATTGCGTTTGACAGAAATGGTCGAGTCTTTTTACAACCGTATGGTTCTTAGAGGTGCGACAATAATTACAACTCTTGATGAGGTCGAAATCACTCCAAACACTAATTTGGGGCTCTTGTAAATGGCATTTGAATTTATATCTGGTAAAGACCATTATGATAAGGTAGTGGCGAGGGTGGCTTCCGTGAAGAAGTCACTCTGGATTGGCACTGCCGACATCAAGGATCTTCACGTGAAGTCTAGCAAATCAACCGAGCCATTTCTTGGTGTTCTCTCTAAGCTTCTGAAGCGAGGGGTTGAAATCCGGCTCATTCATGCCAAGGAACCAGGGCCTGCTTTTCGAGAAGATTTCGACCGCTATCCTATTCTCAAAACCGGATTGGAGCGGATGCTATGCCCATGAGTTCATTTCAAAATGTTGATCTTCGACTTTGAGACCGCCTACATCGGCTCTGCCAATCTTACCGGTGCCGGCATAGGAATGAAAAGAAGCAACCGTCGTAACTTTGAGGCAGGAATCTTGACCGATAACTCCTCAATAGTAGAAGCTGCTATTGAGCAATTTGATAGTGTATGGCGTGGCGCCCACTGTGGGTTATGTGGGAGAAAGCAATATTGTTCTGACCCTATAAACTAAAAAATTCCCTTCATTGAATCAAATCAGTGAAGGGAATTTTAGTGTCGGAGTTGGTTATTTGCTCATGACTGCATCAAGATAACCACTTGTGAGATTTTGACCTTTTTTCATGTCAACCCCATACTTTGACATAAAAGCGGCCGCAATTTGATCTCTACCCTGAGGACTATTGAGAGGGTTTGAGGTTGTTTGGGTAACGACTTCCACAGTCATTCCCTTTTCGATGAAAACACCGTTACAAGTGCGTTTCATCTTTGTTGTAAATTTCCAAATAGGCATAATCTAAAGATTTATTGTTAATTGATACCGATTGCTACCTGATAGAGCTTTTTGGCTCTTTCTTCCACCAATGAATCCCACAAACGAGATTCCTGAAGTTTGGACATAGGGATATATTGCTGGAAACGGCTGAAAAACTCCAAAGGCTTTTCAATGTTCCAATTGGTTATGACTTCTCCCCAATTTACTTTGTCAGCAAACTTTTCGAGAAGGTTCCAGTCATTGTAGATTCTGTCTCGATTTGAAAGGTTTTTCCAATCCCATCTGTTTTCAAATTTGTGAAGAGAGGCTTCAGAGATAAGATTATCAGGGCATGAACGTGAAAATTCTTCCCAGTGGATACGTTTGGCATATTTTTCGATGCCATCTATTGTCCAAAGGATATTCTGATTACCGCTAATCTCCTCCCAGTCGAGTTTGTCGGCAAACTTCTCCAGAATATCCATGCTCAGACTTTCTCTTTGTGAAAGTTCCTTCCATGCCTCAGTTTCAAGTACTGAGTTAAGAAATTCATTGGAAGATATTGTCTCCATATTATTTTGTTTTTTGTTTACGATGCAAAATTATATTAGACGTGTATCATTTCTTGATTCAGGTAATTTTTTTTATAATTTTTTCTGTTGACCGACTCCGTGTCGATAACACCGAGTCGGTCAACGAATATTATTTGAAGCACTCAAATATTCTCTATAACGGCATACCCGCCAATGACCTTCATGTTTGCCTGTGGCTGCACGTCAAGGTCATTCGCGTAAATGCCGGGGTCTGAAATCAAGTCTGAATCGGATACTAGCCTAAGACGCAAACTTGCCTATAACGGTGACTTGCCCGGCTATTTACAGAAGCAGGTTGGCACTTGCTGCTGAAATACCCGAAATCCCTGAATACTATGGTCACACAGTGACGGCACAGACCCACGACGAGCCATATTCCATGTGGCGCCGTGGGTCTATGTGCCTACCTTGGAAGATTTGCCGGCGGTCATGCTCCGTGTCGATGACACCGAGCATCGCCGGCCGATATTATTGTGAATAATCTGTGGCAATGCCAAATGAGGCATCAACAAGAATGACTTTGAGGTTACGCTATGCATCCACTTCAAAGTCATTCACGTTCATGCCGGTCTATGAAAGTTAGTCTGTATCGGCCACCAGCCTATGATGGAAACTTGTCTCAAACGAAAACCAGTTGATCCAAATCTCAGACTATTCCCTTGTGATGATTGAGCCTCGGCAGCGTGACGTTTTTCCGTGCGAAGTTACTGCGTCCGGAAGTAACGTCAAGTGCCGCTACGCTTGCGGTCGGAGTGC
>CAYMBR010000093.1:0-6339 GCA_964388725.1 uncultured Sangeribacter sp.
GATTCTCAAATAGAAATTCTTTGCAAAGAAACAGAGCAAGAATTGCTCAATAAATGGGCCAAGCGCAAACCAAGGAGAAAGATGGTGTTATATTTCATCCTGATACAATCGAGACTGAACCCATCACTGTTGAGAAAGAGTATCCGTGGCACCACATACTCCGAAGATAATGTAATATTCACGAATGAATTCATAACGTCAGCAGATTTAAACTCAAGATGGACTAACTACATTTCAAAAATGAGACTTGAAATGAAAATGCAATTTCCTGATGTTGTCAGATTTATTATCCAAAAGTTGCAGCCGTATTGGGAAAGTCTGAGATAAACCGACATGATTCATCATATCGCTGGTAAATGCTGATGTTAAAGAAGTTGAAGAATTTGGCAGGTTGCAAACTCGTTGTATATAATTCAATTTCTGTTGGATAGTTTGTATCCTATCCCTCGGACATTTAGTATGTCGAGTGATGATGTGGAAAGGTATTTACGGAGCTTATAGATAAAGCCGTGAAGACGGTTCAGATTGTTGTAGTCGTCATTTTGCCATATTCTGTACATAAGAGTACGCGCTTCCACAACCTCGTTGGGATGATGAAACAACTCGTCAAGAATCACGGCCTCTGTATGTGAGAGTTCCCTCCGAGACCCATTGATCATAAGATTTTGGCATGCAAAATCAAATTTACAGTCAGAAATGCTCACAACAGAATCTTCAGCCGGAGTTGCCACCCGACGCAAAAGTGCCTTGATACGGACAATAAGTTCGGCAATCTGGAATGGCTTCCTGAGGTAGTCGTTTGCTCCAATCTCAAAGCCATACACTACGTCATCCAATGCAGTGCGTGCAGTAAGAAACAATACAGGTGTTTGAGGAGACTTCAGCCTGATCAGTTTCACCATTTCAAATCCGTCCATTTTAGGCATCATGACATCGGCGACAACCACATCCGGCTGCGACTCGTCAAACATACGCAGTCCCAATTCTCCATTTTTTGCCGTGCTTACCTCAAACCCTTCTCTTGTCAGGGCATCCTCAACTATAAATGAAAGAGTGGAATCATCTTCCACCAATAGTATCTTATCTTTTCTCATGGTCATTGAATTTAATAGTGAAAGTGGTGCCTTTGTTAAATTCACTCCTTACGGATATGCTCCAGCCCTGCATATCTACTATTTGTTTTACATAATACAAGCCCAGTCCATATCCGCCAACTTCATACCGGTCACCATCTGTCACCCTATAAAATTTGTCGAAGATATGCGTCAGGTTTTCCTCGGCTATTCCTATTCCGTTGTCAGATACGGATATTCCGTTAGCATCTCCGGCAACTTTTATTTCAACTTTATCGCCCGAATATTTCACCGCATTGTCAAGAATATTGGATATTGCATTTCCGAAATGCAAAGGGTCGGTATGTACAAAAGCATCATCCTTAATGTCTATCTCTATCATTGTCGGCTTGTCGGCTTTCATTTCAATCATTCCGGCAACTTCCTCTACAATGGGTATCAGTTGAACCCTCTCTATGTTAAGTTTTAGTGTCTTGAATCGCTCCATGCTCATAGAGAGGATATTCTCTATCATTCCGCTTAGGAAACTCAATCGCTGCATTATAATGGCGAGGAATTTTTTATTTCTCTGTTCGTCGCTTTGGTCGTAATATCTGAGCATTGAATCTGCTGCCGCATACGCCACAGCAACAGGCGTTTTAAGTTCATGGGTCATGTTATGTGTGAAATCATCCTTCATCTGCTCAATTGACCTAAGTTTTCCAACCCAATGAAGCAGATACCAAATCAGAAAAGACACAAGCAACAATATCGCAGTGGAAGTTACGAGTATCCCCGACATCTTGTGGAGAACGTACCCTGTCAGAGGACTGATATATCCATAAACAAGCGGTTCGTTTTCTGAATTTTTGATGCAGATCTCCCAATATTTGTCATTATTGTTAGGATTGATGGATTCTGAAACGTCAACATATTTAGGCTGAATACCAGACGAGTGTAACTCTTTCCTGAACAACTCAGTCAAACGGTGATTGTCCCTTTTCGGCATATCCTGTGTATTGGACGCTATGAAATGGAAATAGTCGCTCATTGTGTTATCGACATTCTCCAAAAGATTGGGGTATTCATAACCACCTTCTGCTGACTTTTCACCTTGAATCATCAGAGTGATACGGATGAAGGATTCATCATCTCCATACTGAGTGCCTTTCATTCGGGAGATTATCTCAAGAATATCGGCCCGTCTTAAGCAATCTGTGGCTGTCTGCACCGTCAGCTCTTTGAATGACTCATACAGACCATGCAGATATACAATATTTGCTGCCACCAACATTGCAATGGCGGAGAGTGTCATTATTGTAATTGTCCGAAAACGTTTCATACTACATAATTAGCAAAAATCCTTTTAGCACATCGACCAATTAAGACTAAATAAGACTAAAGGAGATTCTATTAAGACTGTAAAGTTCGTTTTGAGAGTAATTTTGCATTGTAAATCAAAACCACTACAATAATGAAACAATTCAGCACCATTATTTTCAAAGGACTGTTGGCAATTATTGTCAGCAGTTGCAGCTCTTTACAACATGTTAACTACGCCGACAAAAATTGGCATATCAGCGACTATTACGGTCAGATAATAGACAAGGATACAACGTATCGCATGACATTCGGTGATGTGCTTATTCCACAAGAAATGGCGATAATCTCCTGCGCAGACTCTGCTGCAAAGTATCCGGGAATGGAGAGATTCATTGCCGACATACTCAAAACAGCAGGATTACAGAATGATGAAGTGCTGTTCTATTCTCCGGTCCATGGAAAAATATTTGTCAGACTGACTAACGAGCCTCCGGCAAAGAGACCCTCCTCGTTGACTTCCAATATGCAAAGTCTGACCTTGGATAAAGATAACGAACGACCATATACAATGTGGGTGTACGATGACGATGTTGAGGACTGGCATAGGCAACCGGGTGAAATGTACACATACACCTACTTTGACAAGAAAAAGCAAAGGGTGCTCGTCGTGGACATCTATGAATATGGAGATATACCTGTTGCCCAGATATTTGTGACACAATCACGGAATAAAATGACAGACAAGATGCAACTCCCCACACAGAAGCAACTGTGGGATTTCTCTAAACATCGTCTCAAAGACTATGAACGAGATGTAGAGTTTTGGTCGCATCGGATTGAATGGCACAGGGATAACGCTTTTGCAAATTATAAAATCGGTCAGGAACAACTAAAGAAAAAGAGATGAAAACGATAATCTTATCCATGCTACTCCTATCATCGTATGCAAGTGTCTTGGCGATGAATATAAAAGGGAGAGTGATTGACTCAGACAGTCAACCCATCGAGTTTGCAAATGTGTCGGCATTTGTGAACGATTCAATTGTGGGTGGTTGTATTACTGATTCCAGTGGTAGTTTCTCTCTTGCGGTCTCCGATGACTGCAATAAGATAAGGGTATCGTACATCGGATATACAGATGCAATCCTGTCACCACATGATGGCAACCTTGGCAATGTCATACTTAAGCAGACAAGCACAACCCTTAAAGAAATCGTGGTCAAAGCCCCTTTGATTCGCAGGGAAGCCGACCGCATGGTGCTTAATGTAGCAGCCAATCCTCTTTCAGCAAACAAAGATGCTCATGAGCTGTTGAAAACAGCACCGGGAGTATGGGCAACTGATAACTCTCTTTCGATCTACGGGCAAGGTGGCACAACCGTTTACATAGACTACCGTAAGGTGAATATGTCAGGCAGTCAGCTTATGACATATCTGCGCTCGATTCAATCCTCTTCCATCGCTTCTATTGAGATTATACCCAAAGCAGGTGCGGAGTTCAGTGCGGAATCATCGGGTGGAGTCATACGGATTAACCTAAAACGCAACCGCATAGATGGCTTGACCGGGTCAGCCGGGCTGAATACAACTATTGGCGAGTATAAGACGTGGATCAATCCTTTCGCAAATCTCAGTCTGCGTTCCGGCAAATGGTCAGCCAATATATCCGGGAATCTGAATGGATCTCCGTCTGACAGGCATACCACACATGAAGATTCCAAGAATGGCAACTCCGGAATCTCACTTGCAGGTATATCACAACATAAGACTAAAACATTGCAAGGGAATGTGTCGCTCGGCATTTTCTATGAACCTACGGATAAGGATAGGATTGGCCTTCAGATTGACTATAATCCAGACAGGAACAGATCTGCCGTGTCCTCCCAAACCCAGATGAAGTCAGATTTGATTGATGAGACAACCCTGGGGGCATATCGGTCGAATTACAAATTCCATAATCTGGATGTCGCGTTGAACTACTCCCATATGCTTGACAATAAGGGGTCAGTATTGAAATGGAATTCCAATTACAACTACCAATGTTCATCAACCGATGAGAACAACCGTATGCAATGGCTCCCTCTTGGTACTGATTCCATTTATACGACTGACAATGCCAACAGATACAATATCATTGATACAGAGGTATCAGTGCAGAAGAATTTCAAGCCGGGATGGAGATTGAATATCGGGCTCAAGTATACTCACAACGATGTCGGGTATGATTCGAGACACTTCAATTTCCTCAACAATGAATGGATAGGAAATCAAACATTTGATTATGAAAGCAATTACCGTGAGGACATAGCTGCCGCTTATGCCACCTTTAATGCCCAGGCTGGCCGTTGGCGTTTCAAGGCAGGTGTGCGTGGCGAATATTATCATACATCCGGCGTTGAATTGGGGCAATCGAAATTTGACCTGTTCCCTAATGCCAATGTAGCTTTCAATCTCAATGAGAGAGGTGATTACACCGTGGCAGCAGGTTATTACCGAAACATCAGGCGTCCTTCTTTCTGGTCGCTCAACCCAACTGTACGGCAGGTATCTGACTATTCTTACAGTGTGGGAAATCCCAATCTTCGCTCAAGTCATGTCGATGCAGTCAGCCTTGATTTTGTGTTGGCGGGTAAATTCACCATCGCTGCGGGATATTCCGAAACATCCAATCCGATAAGGCAGATGTTTGTCTCCAACCCGGAGCATCCTGAACGGATGTATCTCACATGGAACAACATAGGTAAAGACAGAAGTGGGTTTATTCATGGAGACGGCTTTATCAATATCATCAAATGGTGGAATCTTTATGCAAGCCTCACGTATGCCGTCACCTCGCAACAACTTGACATGGATTCCGGCTTTGACACTTTCGGATATTTACAGGCAGTGGCAAGCACCACGTTCATTTTGCCTCATTCTTTCAATATAACATTGAATGGATTCTACCAGACAAAAATGAAGGTGGGCAACATTACCGTTTATCCAATCCTGAACATCAATCCTACAATTCAGAAGAGGTTTGGGAAACATTGGTCGCTGTCGTTAGGACTTGAAAATCTAATGCAACGTAAAGGCAAAATCCGGGCAGTCTCTTCGGGCTATGACCGACTTACCTGCACGAAGCAGTATATGGCGGTTAAATTAGGCGTTACCTACAACTTCAATTCAGGCAAAGGATTCCGGACACAACGGATTGAAAAGAACAACGACGGCAGTCGTCTCCAAAAAGAATGATATGAAACGTCTTTCTTACAGACAAGAGCAGATAATGGCCATTATCCGGGAAAATGGGCCGATGACCGTCAGCCAGATAAATCTCAAAATCGGTGAGAATCTGCACTTCAATACAGTCTCAACAGTCGTAAGAGAACTTGAACGATTGGGTTACTTAGGCAATATCCATGAGTATCGGCCATATCTGTATGCAGCCAAGATTCATAAGAATGATTATCTTAAATGGCTGTTGGAGTCGTTGTTGAATGAATTTTTCAACGGAGACAACAAAAAATTTACAGCTTTTCAGATTGAAATAGGACTGTTGGATTACTCATCTTTATCGTAGTGCAAATGTATATGAACTTACTCTTAACTAAAATTTTCCCAATGGATGTTACTATATGATTTTCTTTTTAATTGAATATTAGATGTCTAAATTTGCAGAGTATTCAATTTTGAATATTTTCATATAGTCTAATTATAGCGAATATGTGTCTATATTAGACTATAAAATCAACTCTCCGTATAGAATTTTGTATTGTTTTTAACCAAATTCTATTGTGCTGATGAGAAATCAAAGCAGAATAAAATGTAAATATAGCTAAGATTTTGCCCAAGACGCATATATTATTGTCATACAAAAGCCAAAAATATAGTCTCACTCATTGGGAAAGTTTTATTCAATTATTAAAATAACTGAGTCCACTCTAAAAAGTCGGCACTAAAGCACTCGGCTCAAGAGCAAGAT
>CAYMBR010000094.1:0-2669 GCA_964388725.1 uncultured Sangeribacter sp.
GACAACGATGACAACGCTTAACGCCCCTGCCGAATCTCTTCAAGGCGACAGCCGCGTCGCAGCCATCTTCGCTGAGGCAACGCGACGCCTCGCCGAAGGGGATACCTCCACCATGCTGATGGATCTCAACGATGCCCCAGACCTGGTGCCGGCCATTGCCGTAGGGTTCTGCCTTTCGGGTGTCAATTTCCGCATCGAGGACATTGCGCATCTGCGCCATAAGGAGAGCGACCGCATGGCAGCACTCCAATGTGAACTGCGCAAACTTGGCTATGCGATCACCTGTGGCGATGACTTTATGGAGTGGTATGGCGAGAGATGCGAGGCGCAGGAAAACCCGAGAATCAAAACTTACCAGGACCATCGCATGGCAATGGCCTTCGCTCCTGCCAAGATGCTGTTCCCCAACCTGGTGATTGAAAATCCGGAGGTGGTGGAGAAGTCATTCTCTAATTTCTGGCAAGAAATCAGCAAAGTAATCCCCAATGCACTTTGCACAATGCATAATGCACAATAGGCTTCGCATCGCTTCAAAAATTCTCAATTCTCAATTCTCAATTAACTATATGACCGGTGCATTGATAATATTGGGGGTGACGGTAGTCATCGGACTGATACTCTGGGCCTGGGAACACGCCCGTGGCGGCAAACCCCTCCATCATCATCCACCCGTCAACGCCGTCAACAACGACAACGATGACAACGATGACAACGATGACAACGCCGAAAACGCCGAAAACGCCGAAAACGCCGAAAACCCCATCTGCTGCGGCCTTCACGCCATCTGTGAAAAGACCGGACAGATAAATGAACCCCCGGTTTATTACGATGATGAGGAGTTAGACCGCTTCGCCGGCAGAGAGGATAATGGTTACTCTGATGAGGAAATTGAGGAATTTCGTGATGTTTTGCTTACCCTCAAGCCCGTCGATGCTCCAGGCTGGGCTGTCAGCCTGGAAAGACGCCGCATAAATCTCCCGGCAGCCCTCAAACCTGAATTGGAATTGATGTTGACTGAAATATGACCCCCGATTACGATAAGTATGGAATTGCTACAATATGAATTTTTTCAGAATGCGCTGATTGGAGTAGCTCTAATCTCGATTGCCTGCGCGGTGATTGGAGTATATGTCGTCACCCGCCGCATGGTTTTCATCGCCGGCGGTATCACCCACACCTGCTTCGGAGGTCTCGGTCTCGGCTATTACCTCGGATGGAACCCGATACTGACTGCCGCCGCCTTTGCCATAGGGGGTGGACTTTCCGTCAATGGCATTTCCAAAGGCCGCGTCCGTCAGGATTCGGCAATAGCGGTGGTTTGGGCTGTGGGCATGGCTCTCGGCATACTGTTCATATTCCTCACACCCGGCTATGTCCCGGAACTCAACGCCTTCCTCTTCGGCAATGTGCTCAACATAACACGCATTGACCTTCTGATTTTTGCCGGGTTTGCAGCCGTTGCAATTGCAATCTACGCCGCTTTCGGACGGGTGATAATGGCTGTCTGTTTCGATGAGGATTTCGCCCGAACACGCTATCTTCCGGTGACTCTGATCAATATGGTGATGATGATATTGGTGTCAGTATGTATTGTACTGACCATAAAGATGATAGGGGTGATGATGTTGATGTCGCTGATGTCGCTCCCGCAGATGGTGGCAGAACGCCTGACTCACCGCTATTCGCGGTTGATGGTAATCTCCGGAGTAGTGTCGCTCATCGGCTGTTTGGGAGGGCTCTGGCTATCAGTGCTGATAGATGTTCCTGCCTCTGCCATGATAGTGCTTCTCCTCGCCCTCCTCTTCTTCCTAATGCACAATGCAAAATTCACAATGCACAATCATTAGCCTTCACCTCAAATTCCTCCAATAAATTAAAAACTAAGGCGCAGCCCCTCGGAGTTGCGCCCTTTTTTACATGCCAGCATGGCGTGGGTGTCAGCTTAATTTTTAATTTTTAATTTTTAATTTTTCTACCAGCGTCTCCAGCCCTTTTGTGGCCGGCTGCGGGATCACCGTCAGATTCGGTATGTCGGGCGTTGACGCCGGGTTGGGGTCAATATAGTAGATAGGTATTCCCTTGCGACAGGAATAGAGCAACCCCGCCGCCGGATACACCGCCAGACTGGTGCCTATCACCACAAAAATATCAGCCTCATGCGCTAACTCCATCGCCTTCTCTATGTTTGGCACCGGCTCCTGGAAGAACACGATGTGAGGACGCATCAGGTCGCCATTCTTGCCCCGTGTTTCGGGAGTGGTCTCCAGATGCTCGATGTCGAGGGTTTCCACATAATCCGGATTTTTGATCGAGCGGATCTTCATCAACTCACCATGCAGATGCAGCACATTCTTCGATCCGGCCCTCTCATGAAGGTCATCCACATTCTGCGTGATTATATAGACATCATAATCCTTCTCCAGGTCCACAAGTGCCTTGTGGGCCGCATTCGGCTCTGCCTTCAGCAGATCCTTGCGCCGCTGATTGTAGAACTCATGCACCAACTTCGGGTTTCTTGCAAAACCGTCGGCGGAGGCCACGTCCATCACCGGATAATTCTCCCAAAGGCCTCCCGCATCGCGAAAGGTCTTGATGCCGGACTCCGCACTGATCCCGGCACCGCTGCTTATCACTAATTTAGGCTTTTTCATTGTTTATAGGTTTATGGG
>CAYMBR010000094.1:2769-6144 GCA_964388725.1 uncultured Sangeribacter sp.
ATAAACCTATAAACCCTATTTCTCGCGCATGAATATCTGTATCGGCGTGCCACGGAAATCCCACTTCGCACGTATCTTATTCTCAAGGAAGCGACGGTAGGGCTCCTTCACCCACTGCGGCAGATTGCAGAAGAATACGAACGTCGGGATAATCGAATCCTTCAGCATCGTGACATATTTGATCTTCACAAACTTCCCCTTGTTGCTCGGCGGGGGTGTGATGGCAATCTCCTCCAGCATATAGGTGTTGAGCTGTGAGGTCGGAATCACACGCCGACGGTTTTCATACACCTGCACCGCTGTCTCCAGCACATTGTAGATGCGCTGCTTCGTCAGCGCAGAGGTGAAGATAATCGGGAAATCTGTGAAGGGGGCAAACTTGTTGCGGATTGCCGTCTCGAAACGCTTCTGCGCCTCAAGGCTGCGCTCTTCTGCTATGTCCCATTTGTTGACACACACCACCAACCCCTTCTTGTTTTTCTGAATCAGCGAGAAGATATTCGCATCCTGGCCCTCGATGCCTCGGGTGGCATCTATCATCAGTATGCAGACATCCGATGCCTCTATGGCGCGGATGGAACGGATCACCGAATAATACTCAATATCCTCATTCACCTTCTGCTTCTTGCGTATGCCGGCTGTATCGACAAGGTAGAAGTCAAATCCGAACTTGTTGTAGCGGTGATAGATTGAGTCGCGCGTGGTGCCCGCTATGTCGGTCACTATATGCCGCTCCTCGCCGATAAACGCATTGATAAGGGAAGACTTTCCGGCATTCGGACGCCCCACAATCGCAAATTTCGCGATATCATCCTCAGTATCCTCGGTGTCGGGGGTATCCGGGAAATCCTTGATAACCTCGTCGAGAAGTTCGCCGGTGCCGGAGCCATTGGCCGACGACACCTCAAAGGGGTCGCCAAGTCCAAGGGAATAGAACTCCGGCACTATATAGCGCGAGTCACTCTTGTCCTCCTTGTTTGCAACGATAATCACCGGTTTTTTGCTACGCCGAAGGATGGCCGCCACCTTGTCGTCAAGGTCGGTCACACCCACCGACGCATCCACCACGAAGAGTATCACGTCGGCCTCCTCGATGGCGATGTGCACCTGCTTATTGATCTCCTCCTCAAAGATATCATCGGAGTTCACAACCCAACCGCCGGTATCGACGATTGAGAATTCCTGCCCATCCCAATCGACCTTGCCATACTGGCGGTCGCGGGTGGTGCCCGATGTATCATCTACGATGGCGGCCATGGTCTGCGTCAAACGGTTGAAAAGTGTGGATTTCCCCACATTCGGCCGCCCTACTATTGCTACTAACTTACTCATGTTTAAATAAGCCCCCCGGCCCCCTGAAAGGGGAGAATAGGACTCTTTACACCCCCTTCAGGGGGTTGGGGGGCTCCTATTCTATATATCCGAATTGTCTTAGTTTATTTTCCTTGTTTCGCCAGTCTTTCTCAACCTTGACGAAGAGCTCGAGATAGACCTTCTTGTCGAAGAAAGTCTCGATGTCTTGGCGGGCCTGGATACCCACCTTCTTTATCTTCTCGCCACCCTTGCCAATTAGGATACCCTTCTGCGAGTCGCGTTCCACATAAATCACAGCCATGATGTGGATGGATTTCTCCTTCTCCTCGAATTTCTCCACAATCACCTCTGTGCTGTAGGGAATTTCCTTGTCGTAGTTGAGCAGAAGTTTCTCGCGGATTATCTCGGTGACGAAGAAGCGCATCGGTTTGTCGGTCAGCGCATCCTTGCCGAAGAATGGTGGCGACGGCGGGAGAAGCTCGATGATGCGCTGCTTGAGGTTGTAGACATTGAAGTGCTCTATGGCACTGACGGGGAAAATCTCGGCCTTCGGCAATCTGGCGCGCCAGCGGTCGATGATCTGGTCGAGTTCCTCATTATTTTTCAGAAGATCCACCTTGTTGATGACGAGAAGCACCGGAACCGTCTCCTTTGCCACTCGGTCGAGGAAATCCTTGTTCTTCTCCGGATCCTCCACCACGTCGGTGACGTAGAGAAGCACGTCGGCATCAGTCAGGGCACCCTCCGAGAATTCGAGCATCGACTCCTGGAGTTTGTATTTCGGCTTCAACACACCCGGGGTGTCGCTGAATACAATCTGGTATTCCGGGGTATTTACTATACCCATGATGCGGTGGCGCGTGGTCTGAGCCTTCGAGGTGATGATGGAGATGCGCTCTCCAACGAGGTCGTTCATAAGGGTTGACTTGCCGACATTCGGGTTTCCGACTATGTTGACGAATCCTGCGCGGTGGTTGGCGGGAACTTCGGGTGTCTCTGCCTTAACCTCCTCGATATTTTGATCTTTAATTTCTTCCATAATATATTTGTGTTTTTCAGTTAATTTCATTCGCGTTGTCTCGAGTTATCACTAGAAATCTCGTGATATCTCGCTATTATTTAGAATTCCGAGAAGGAGAAAGGAAGTATCGACTTGATGGAGGGAAATACGTAGATGTCGTCGGCTCCATAGAGAATCACCTCGATGTCGCCATAAAGATGCTCATATTCGAGCAATGCCTGACGGCATGCACCGCATGGCGAGATTGGCTGTGCCTGAAAAGGCGCATCCCTACTGTTTGGAAAACCCGCCACGTTTCGCGCGGCTATGGCTATCTTCTTCATCGCCACCCCGGGATAATGGGCGGAGGCGTGGTAGCAGGTGGTGCGTTCGGCGCATATTCCCGATGGATATGCTGCGTTTTCCTGATTACTGCCACACTCTATCTCGCCATTTTCCATGAGAATGGCTGCACCGACATGAAATTTGGAGTAGGGGGCATAACTCCTGTAGGTCATCTCCTTGGCTTTCTCCACCAGCCGGCGGTCCGCCTCCGACAATTCTTCCGGCCCAAGGGCCTTATAGCGTATTTCTATCTTCTTTTCTGTCATAATATATTGTTTATGGGTTGATAAGTTTATAGGTTTATTTTTTCGGTTGTAGGTTTTATAAGGCTTATTTGTTTAATTAATCTCAATAAAATAAACCTTATAAACCCATAAACCTTTTTACACTTTCGCCAATTACTCTTTAATAATAGAACAATTTTTTTGCATTTATGTAGGTTAATCAATTGGAAAAATGCCAAAAATATATTACCTTTGCACTCGCAATCCCAAAATTGCAATTCAGCAACTGTACCCAAGCGCACACAGTTGCACCCAATCCGCCTCTGTAGTTCAACGGATAGAATAGAAGTTTCCTAAACTTTAGATAGGGGTTCGATTCCCCTCGGAGGTACCAAATATGAATCATTACAAATTTCGGTTTTAAAAAAAACAATCAGCCCCCCCACCAAAGACTGTGATATTTCTTACTGTGCCTCGCATGCAGTGCGAGGG
>CAYMBR010000095.1:0-5951 GCA_964388725.1 uncultured Sangeribacter sp.
ATTTATTGAGCAATTCTTGCTCTGTTTCTTTGCAAAGAATTTCTATTTGAGAATCCATGCCAAATTATTTTACAGGGGTTGATTACCTGTTGGATTTTGACCACTGCCGGATTGCGGCATTCCGCCCTGTGTTGCAGCTGCTGCGGAAGGTGTTGTTGAGCCACCAGTCAACAGAGGTGTAACATATTTGTTTGTTGCTGTTGACAATGCAGTCTTATACGATGTTTTGACGAGGCTATTGCCGTATTGATTCCAAAGAGTTTGGAAATACTCTTGAACTTCACCACTTCTGTTCTGCATCCGGCGAAGACGCTTATAGTCTTCCCTCCAATGTTTTGCCTTTTCGCTGTTGTCTGCAAACTGGCATGATTCTCGTATTTTTACCTTAATGTCATACTCACCGGTTCCCCACATGGGTCGCCCATTGTCGAGAGGCATATATGAGCGAGGTACAACAAAACAATCTCCCTCTACAGCAAGTAGATTATGGTTCAAGAAGTCTTCACGTGCCTGACCGGCAGGAAATTCTTTGGATTTATTCACTACATTCTTACGAGAATAGGTATATAGCCTGACATTGTCAGGAATATTGATTGTAAACTTAAAATTGCCAAGTTCTACGTTCTTATGTACTTGAACAGCCTGATTGATCCATGATGAAAACAAGGAAAAATCTATACCGACTCTCAGATTGTTGCGTTCATCAAAAGAAAAGCCGTTTCCGCCGACTCCGGGACGAATGATTGTATCGCCCTTAACGTATGCCTTACCTTTCTTTACGTCATTCATGGTGCGTATACCGTTAGCTGTGACATTAGGCAGATGGCACTGGAACGGATAGAATGCAAGGGTGTCAAGAACAAGGTTGAATTTACTATGACGGAACATGTGGTCAAGTTTGTCTCTGTCGATGCTGCAAGACATATACATCACTTCTTGTCCATTACGCATACCGCGTATCTCTATTCCGTCGAAATTTATATCCGAGGGGTCCAATGCACCTCGATGAGAGTTTGCATTATAGAAATCTTTCAGTCCTTTGATTGACGTTATGCTGTCGGTGTAGTTGTTTTCGCTTTGAATCATCCGCATCCATTCCTGTTTCTGTCGCTTGCGGTATTGGGCGAGATTATATGTCTCGGTGACAACAGCATCCACCAGTCCGGAAACAAGACCCATCCCGACGGCCTGTCCTATTTCAGATATAATGCCACGGTCTTCCTCTGTGCCTTTAAGTTTGCTCATTGTCTCTGTGATTTCGGCCCTCGTTGAAGCAGGCATCTGACGGACATTGACTTCCCAACTATCTACTGCTATTCCAACATTGGGTGTGCCCATGGGTCTCACCGGTGACTGGGCACATATATTCGGAGTCATGAGGCAAATTGCCATGAAACCTACAATTATATTTTTAATCTTCATCATGAATGTTATGGTTTATTATGCAAAAGTACATAAAAATTTTCACATTTGAGCCATGATTGGTCGTTTTTAACGTTTTATGGAATATGTTAATGTCTTATTGGTCAGTCAAGAGCATCAATCATTATAAATGCGTTTACATATTGGGGGGCATTGAATGATTTAGAAGCAGATTGCTCAACAAGCCGGGATGACATAGTAGCCGGATCAAATACATATACATATACAATTTCACTATTTTTAATGTCTGATTGCTTGGAGATCAAATCATTCCTTGCAGATTCAAATGCCTTGCGAACACTCATCCCTTCACCCAGATGATTATAGAATGATTCCATCAGTATTGAGGTCGCATCGCTGTTGACATTCCAAAGGCTGAGCAGCATCGAATCCACTCCCGCGTTTTTCAAACCTCGTTGAAACCCAAATAAGCCATCGGATGAAATATGTCCGAGCGCACTTTGACAGGCTGAAATTGTAAACAGTTTGCACTTTGACAAATCCATTTGGGAAATCTCTTTGGCTGACAACAAGCCGTCGTAATGATTTGTGGCATTGAAGTTCTTATCGTGCAGATAACTGTTGATTCCGGCAAATGCTATTATATTTTGCGACATAGTTTCATCTTCCTCCGAGGTCTTAATATCCGTTGGGATAGGAATGGATGCACAGAAATCGCCATGCGTCGAAACGAGTATTGACGAGTAGTTGGCAGCCAATTCTTTAAAGAGGTTTTCAGAAGCCTTTGATGCCACTATAAGGGTGTCGGCATTGTTATGACGGGAATCAAATATGGATTTTGCCTCATTGGATGATTCGCTCAGTCGCGGGAAGGATTTGCCGATATAATTTTTGTAGGCCGACTCATCGTTGTTCGCAATTTCACCCGGGATCTTGTCCAGATCATAGTTTACTCCTCCAATAAATAAGGCAGGTGCTGATGATGCCAACAATGTCGGTCCTTCCATCAATCTTCTCGTTGAGGATAGACGATACAATTCAAGATTTTCCACCGGTGGCATATATTCTATAGCCAGTCTATGCAGATACCCGTCCGGAGCAAAATAAATTCGGTTGACTCCGGCAAGGGATTTCAGTAATTCGTCTGTCCAGACAAGTTTATGTAGATTCTTATCAGCATAGAGTCTGTCCTTATTTGTCCGGTCAGTGGATTGCATATCCTTGCCGACCAAGGAAAGAATCTCGTCAGGGGAAGTCAATGGAACAAAATTTGGTTTGCCGGTACATTTCAGCACCAGTGCGGCCATATTTTGTTTCCCGTCTTTCTCATATTGAATAAACTCTATGGCTGATTGCTTTGGTTTCAGTCGTTTCTGAATATCATTCCATTTGTGTGAAAGTGATTTCAATGCCTTTTCTGATGCTGAATTGTTGCCGGAAAGACGTTCGACTTGCAGTAATAGACCCTTTGCAAATAGCGTCACATCATATAAGAATCCGGCATCGGCATCCTCCAGCCTACAACAGTCGGCTATGAAAGGACGTAAGGTTTGCCAATACTCATTTCGCTGGCGGCTGTCCATGTTACCAAAATTTGCCAATGCGTCCTGCTTCTGCGTTTCAAAGTAATTTTTATATGCTTTTAAGGCACCGGAGCGGTCGGCATCGGCAAGCATAAGGATTTTGGCATACATTCGTTCAGACTTGGCATACGCAAGGTTTGTCTTGTCAATGGCGTTGGAGAGTTCTGTTTCTGCGATATTAATAGCTTCTTCAAAATTTCTCATACGTGCGAGACACATTGCGTATGTCAGTTTGGTAATCAGCCAGTCATCACTTCCCACCTCGTATGGAGTCTGATACTCTATCTCATTATCTGCCAATGCCATCAACTCAGCAGCAAGGGGATAATTCTCCAGCCTATATTGCAATTGTGCCTTGTCCCGGAGTAGAAGCAATTTTGTTAGACTTTTAAAACTTATGTTGGGATACTGATTTATGATTTTCTGAGCTTTGTCAAAGTAAGATTCCGCTGCGTCAAATTCGGAATTTTCATAATGATAGTCTCCGTAAAGTTTATATATAGACACCAATAAATCGACTGAATCATTCTCTTGTATTCCCCCAGAGGAAAGTATCATCAATGCAGAATCGGCACACTCCTTTATCCGGGTGCGCTGACTCAAATCGTATGCCCTATTGCCTCTTGATATGATGCCGTTGATTATGTCAACATTGTTTGCACTTGCAACCAACCCGACAAAATATAGAATAAAGGTCAGGAATATTCTCATTTGCGTGAATTGTAATTAAGTATGACGTATGAGATATTCTCTCCCGATTTATTTGTGACGGTCAGATTCAGAGGGTTGCCTTTTACTACTGACCCTGTCAGTTTCAAACTTCCATTGCCGCTTGATGTCGCTATAAAGTTATTGTCTCCTCCATTGGCCGTCGCTTCGATTTTAGATTGAGGATTGAATGGGATAATGATTACTACCTGTTCTCCCCATCTCTGAGGCAATGAGAATGTTGCAGATTTATTAGCCTTCAGGGTTTTCTCAAAAAGCGAGTAGTTATATCGTATATCGGCACCGTTAAGGTGGTTGCCTGTGCTGGTTTGATACCGTTCCTTGCTTTCGGCATTGGTAAGGGCGGAGTTTAGCCTGAAGCCCGGCACTCTTTCCGAAGCCCGGCATTCTACACTGCGGTCAATGCCAAGCTCATCCATCGGTGTCCACAATTTGTCAGTTGAAAGAGCTGCGATGGCATCTTTATATGCTCTCTCGCCACCGGTTTGCAATGACTTCACAATGTCGGTGAGTCTGGTTAATTCATCATTCTGCGCTTTCAGTGAAAAGATACTGATGGCAATGAATAATATCAATATATATTTCTTCATACTAACACATTTCTTCGGGCCAATAAGTGTCAATCTCATCGGCGGTGATTAGACTATTAGAGACTTTTTTCAACGGAGGGAAATCAATTTGAGCAGCTTTGCATCTCTTGATATTATCTTCCGCAATCTTCACAATTTCAGACAATACTGGTCTTTTTGAAGGATTGAAATCCACACACCGGATTATAAGGTTACTCAATTCGGGAAGTTCTCGGCGCAATGTCGGTATCGGGGCTGTCTTTGTCTGTCCTTTACCTCCAAGACCTTGAAACACATGACATCCCAAATATACATAAAAGACGGTGGCAGCTAATGCCCAAACTTGCGAGTAGCCTTCAGGTGCGGTAAACCTCTCGTCATGGCTTTCTGACCATTTCGAAAGTACGAATCCGTCTCCATTGATAAGGATATGTCTCGGCGAGATGGGCGTTGAAGAATTTTTAGCTTGTTTTGCCACGTCTGCCATAATTTGCCACGCTGTCAGTTCATCAATTTCTCCGGCAAGGGCGGAAATATCACGTTCCGGGTAATACTTCATACTACGTGTGCTGCTTCCATCAGATTTTTCAGCCGTTATTCCATCCGTTGTTATGGTATATTTCTTTCCTTTATATATCTCAATCATAGTTACTTTTCGATTAATTCAATCTCTGATGTCGGAACGGAATAGGAACGATTGCCGTTTCTTTCATCAACAACTGATACCACACCGACAGCTTTGAAACCATTGCCGTCACGGGCAATCACTGGACCACCGGAGAAACCGGGTGTCAGTCCACCATCGTGGGCAAGGAGGAAAATATGGTTTTGACTCTCCTGTAGTTCTTCTATCGGCACTCTCAATTCATCGGATTTTATGTCCGGTTTATTACCGTTTACACTTGACTCCGGATGCCCGACAAAAGTCAGTTTCACTCCACGATGTTTGAGAAGTTTTTGTAAATCCTCCTTATTTGCCAAGGTGATATTCCCGGCCTTGTCAGACTTTGCAAACGCGATGTCGCCGAGCATCATATCTCGTCGTGTGTAGCGGTGCGATATGCTTCTCCAATATTTCGGCTCGTCATAACTGCCAAGTTCTACAATGTCATCAAAATCAATATTAATCTTGAAATTGTCAGAATTCATACTCAACGAATTACCGTCCTCATCAGTAAGAGTGATGAACGAAACTATTCGCCATTCATCCTTTCCTGACAATTGGTTCTCAGTCTCCGCAAACAGAGCCTTCTCAATAGGCCATTCTATCATCTTGGAAAGATTGGCATATTCATGAGGAAGCACCATATTGAGCCATGGCTGGATGCAGTGGCGTGCGGTCACTATCAACGAATCCGTGGTAAGGAAGGCTGTTCCCACCGGACTAGAAGCGTAACTGTATGTATCTACCACACTATCGCGATACACAAGTTGAAGGCTGTCAACTCTCGTAGTGAATATGGACGCCATTATTTCTGCACTCATTGTATCCGTTATTCGCTCACGCTGATTGTCATATAATTGGTATCCGACAAAAGCAAGAATAACGCATATTGTTACGATAATACCCCATACTGCTTTCCCGGCTTTGTGGATGTGGGTTATCGCCGGGACTGGCTGTTCTCCCTCCCTGATGTTGAATTTGAAATGATGACCTTTGATTTCAATCACGTCCCCATCGTCCAGA
>CAYMBR010000096.1:0-5767 GCA_964388725.1 uncultured Sangeribacter sp.
TGTTGAATGCCTTGCTTGGTGAGAAACAGACCACACAATTGCTGCTGAATTCTTTTGATATTGAGGCAAAAGGAGTGTATTTATATCCTTTGAATACAAATTCGCAGTGAATCTCATCTGAAACCACGGTGACTCTGTTGCGCAGACAAATTTCACCAAGACGCGTAAGTTCCTCGCGTGTCCATACTCGGCCAGCCGGATTGTGGGGATTGCAAAGGATCAGAAGCTTTGCCTTGGGGTCTGAAGCCTTTCTCTCGAGATCTTCAAAGTCCATGGTGTAGGTGTCACACGTCTTAACAAGAGGATTGGAGAAAATCTCGCAACCGCTGTTGCGGATTGAAGAAAAGAAGCAGTTGTAGACCGGAGTCTGGACTATCACCTTGTCGCCTTTTTCAGTCAGAGCCTGGATGGTGGCGGAGAGTGCGGGGACCACTCCGGAGGTATATATCATCCTTTCGCGGTCGATGTGCCAACCATGTCGGCGGTCAAACCAATTGACCACGGCGTCATAATAATCGTCAGGCACAAGGGTATAGCCAAAACATCCATTGTCGATGCGCCTGTGGAGTGCATCGATGATTGCAGGTGCAGTCTTGAAATCCATGTCGGCCACCCACATCGGGAGCACGCCGTCGGGCACGGAATCCCACTTGTAGGAGAGTGTGCCGCAGCGGTTGACTATGGTATCGAAGTCGTATTTCATAGCAACTTTATGTATTTGGGAAGGGCGGCTTTGGCCACAACCCTAAATATAACAGGGCGGCAAAAGCCGCCCTTTCCATACTAAGCTTTGGTTCTTGTCTCTATTATGCAGTTTGCGGGCAGCTTGATATTCTTGTCGATTGTGACGCTGCCAATCTCATCAGCAACGATATGTCCCGATGTGGGGTTCTTGATGTTGGTGATTTTGCCGCGTATTGAGGCTTCGAGAGTGGAATATTCGAAAGCGCGGTCACATTCCGGGTCGAATGTGCAATTCTCAAGCACCAGGTCATGGGCATAGCAGAGTGGCTGCTCGCCGGAGATATGGCAGTTGACAAGACGCAGGCTTTTCGAATGCCACCCAAGATACTCGCCATTGAGCTCGGAGTCATAGATGGTCACATTCTCCACCTCCCAGAAAGCATCCTTGGTGTCGATCTTGGCATTGCGGATCACTACGTCCTTGACATATTGGAACACATATTTGCTGTCTGACACAAGACCATCGACCTCAATATTCTCGCTGAACATGAAGGGATACGTTCCGTCATGAATCTTGAGGTTCTTGATTTTAATATTCCGGCAACGCCAGAAAATCTCGTCGGCATCGTTGATGACCACGTTTTCGATATCGATGTTGTGAATCTCGCGAAACATCTTCGGGGCATCTATCACGGTGTCTTTCATCACGAGGTTATCGCTATACCATAGGGCACTTCTTCCGCCGACATCGAAATAGCATTTCTCAATCTTGAAGTTATGCACATGCCAGAAGGGATAGTTTCCCTCAAAGCGGCAATCGAAAGCCTCGATGTTGCTGCATTCCTTGATTGCGGACTCACCCATCCGGATAGTCACGTTTTCAAGACGCAAATCATGACTTTCAAAGAGGGGACGCTCGCCGCCAAATTCCTTATTCTTAATTATTTCCATCTTAAAATTTTCTTTCCATTCCGTATGAGGATTCCTTTGGAATTCTCATCGGCCTTTATACCATTAACATTGAAGATTGCATCATTGTTTAGGTAATTCTCCTTGCCGGATATTTCCTCAACGCCTGCGTCAAATTCCTGGACGCCACTGAGAATGGTGCCACCTTCATTGCCTGCTTCCATTATGTGGGCCACAATACTGTTGAGATAGTTTTCGAGGTTGGTATAGCCGTTTTCAGCAGTGGCGGGGCCATCGGTTTCATCATTTGGATTCAGGCCATTTGCAATCTCCCATTCGTCAGGCATTCCGTCGCCGTCAGTATCAAGAGGAGCCTCAAGGCTGTTGAGAACGGGGAATCCGGTGCTTCCGTCGGCATAGACCACTTCATCCTGGCTATTGATAAAACCTTTGCCAATTCCACTTACTATGCACGAAGCCTCACCGTTGCGCGTATCGCTGACCATCAGTTCATCATAGATGTCGCGGTGCAGAGATGCCCCGGCATAGTCAAGTACTCGTTCATAGGCCATCTCTGCTGAATGTGTGGTTACCTCAGCAAATTCCATCGGCACAAATGCGTGAAGTTCCTCCTCGGTTGCATTGTGATAGTCCACCTTGCTGCCGGTGTCAACTTGCTTGAAAAGCCCGATATTCCAGTTGTCAGCAGAAACATCTGCATAGCTTGAATTGACATTACCCTCTATGTAATAGCTTCCCCATTTGTGGAGACACTTGCCCCAGTCGTTGGTGGCCACTTTCACAGTGTCATTATCGACATATATACAAAGGTTGGGAATGTCAAAAAGATATTTTGTTGTGTCCCCTTCGAACGACAGGTAACTATTGTCGTGAGAATCTACGACGACCCTGCAAGTGGTGAGGGAAGTTCCCTTCACCTTGTTGTAGTTGGCGGCTGTGGTCTTGAGATGTTCGTCCTTGATGCAATAGTCGAAAGTCCTGATGCCCGGTTTTGCCATTCTTTTTTGCTTGCTTTCGCTGATGGAAGCTGTCGCTGGCCCCGGCTTATAATAGTTGTTGACGATATTCACTGTCATGGCCTCTCCTCCGTAGCAACCCTCGCCGGCATAATTATAGATTACGTTGTTGCGCAGGTCCATGCGTTCGTCGAGTTGGGTGCTCGGACGCGGGCCAAGGCGCGGAGTGCGTGAGCCGTGGTGGGCGAGGAGATTGTGGTGGTATGATGCCCCGGCACCGCCCCAGTTGCCGCCATATCCATGTGCACCTTTGCTGTGTCCGGCATTCACAAGGCTTTGGGTTATCATGCTCCATTGCACGGTGATGTTTTTCGACCCATAGACCGAAAGACATTCGTCGATACTCCAGCTCACCGAGCAGTGGTCGATCATGATTCTCTGTCCGTCCATTCCGCCGAGACCATCTCCCTCATGGGCAGATGAGTTGGTCTTAAGAGCTTCATTGCCAAGACGGAAACGCATGAAGCGGATGATTATATTGGGAGCGGAAATCACGAAAGGATAATCCGCCACACAGATACCGTCGCCTGGGGCTGTCTGACCTGCAATGGTGACATTACCGTTTTTAATCTTAAGTTCCGATTTGAGGTGGATTGTGCCGGAGACATCGAAGACGATGGTTCTTGCTCCGGACTTTCCACAGGCCCAGCGGAAACTGCCTTCGCCACTGTCGTCAAGGTTGGTGACGTGATAAACAGCGCCACCGCGTCCTCCCGTGGTAATGGCTCCGAAGCCTTCAGCTCCCGGGAATGATGGAAGTGTCACTTCGTCTTGAGAATATGCCGGTATGGCAATGACAGCGGCACAAGCCGCTGCCATCATTGATTTGAATATCTTCATAGATTTATCTTAATCTTGACACTTTGTTATTTTGTTATTTTGTCATATTGTCATATTGACATGCGAGATTATTTCTTGATTACCTTGTCGGTGGAAGTGGTGCCGTCGGAGTAGATGATGCGGCGGATGCTGATTCCTTCGGCAGGCTCAGAAAGGCGCACGCCGTTGAGATCATAGTATTCAACTGCCTTGATAGCGCTTCTTGTTGCAGAAAGAGATTCCACTGCGCTCACTTTCACGCATTCGGGATAGTATTCGTCGACCGGATCGATGGCATCGGCATTGCCGGCCTTCATGATATCCTCAACGAGTTGGTTGAGATAAACCTCCACATTGGTGTAGTAGCCCATGGGGTCAAGAGTATAGAGGTTGGCGTCGTCAGGGTCGTTGGGGTCCAGACCGTTGAGGAGTTCCCAGGCATCGTCCATGCCGTCGCGGTCCTTGTCGAAGTCATCGGGACGTACATTCTTTTTGAGCACCGGATAACTTGCGGTTCCTTCTACTTGCTCGCCGGCAGGATCGTTGATGAAGTCGATGATGCCTTTAGTTCCGGATTTTGTGTTGGTGGTGGGGTTGGGCACATCACCATTGTAAGTCACAGTGCCGGTGCTGCATTCCTCCATGTAGCGTGCATCGACAGCGTCGCGATAGAGAGAGGCACCGCAATATGCCATCACTTTTTCATAGACAGTCTCAGCGTCTTGTGTTGTCACCACACCTGCGTCGATGGGTTCGTCGAGTTTCAGCTTGAGGCAGTCTGTCCCATCAATCTCCACATAGTCATCTATCTCTCCAAATTTGTGGTTGGGATCCGGGATATAGCGGTCGCCATCGACATTCTTGAGGCCTGAGTCATAGTCCACACCCTGCCAGTCATAGTTGGCCGGCTCGGCAGCGGCTGTCACATAATTGCCCTCGATGAAATAGCGCGATGCAAGTCCGATGAGCGCATCATTGGTGGAATTGCTGCTGCTTCCCACCGACACCTGGGTCACACGCTTTGTGTTTTTCGTGCCGGGACCGGCCTTCATATAGTTGTTGACGATGTTGATGTAGCCTCCACCGGGACCGCCGTAGCTGCCGTTGCCGTTGCCCCAGTTGTAGATGAGGTTGTTGCGGTAGTCCACGCGCTCTGCATCGACAGCGTTTTGGTATTTTGTCTTGTCCCATCCGTCCCATTCATAGCGGGCCCCGTTGAAGCGAGGGGCACGGTTTTGGATGTGCGAGATGTAGTTGTGATGGAAAGAGGCATCCTTGCCGCCCCATATTCCGCCATAGCTGTGTGCACCCTTGGAGTGTCCGGGGTTTGCGAGTCCCTCTGAGATGGTGCACCATTGCATTGTGAAGTTCTTGTTGTCATAGAACGACGCAACCTCATCAATGCTCCAGGAGAATGAGCAGTGGTCAAAGATTATGTCGCTTTTGCGACGCCCCCATGTGGCATCCGCGCCGTCGTTTATATCCTTCAACTGACTGCGGCGGAAACGGATGAATCGGGTGATGACGTTGTCGCAACCTGTATATTTCACAGTATAGTAGCGTACTGTGATGCCGTCGCCCGGGGCTGTCTGACCCGCAATAGTGGTATTGGAGGAGACATCCAGGTCCGACTTGAGGTCGATGTAGCCACTGACATCAAATACGATTGTCTTTGCGCCAGACTGGGAAAGAGCCCAGCGCAGCGATCCTTCGCCGCTGTCGTCAAGGTTGGTCACATGGATTATTTTGCCACCGCGTCCGCCGGTGGTGTAGCGGCCGTGGCCCTCAGCTCCGGGAAATGCCGGGGCTGCGTCCTGTGCAAATATTGGGGTGCAAATAGCAAGGGCACCCACAAGCAGTAAACTTTTTTTCATGATGTCTTTATTTGATTCTATATGGGCCATTGTTATCTAATAATAGTTCCCATATTGTTCTGTCTTTATTTATATGCAAATTTAGGGATAATTTATGGATTTTGCAAGTTTTTTTTAATTTTAACCCAAAGTGTTGATTTCTCATCAAACCAAATTGTTAATTTTACAGTTTATATGTTAATATTGTTATAAGTATTTGTTCAAATTAAAACGATACAATAAAAATATGAAAATCTTGCATACTCTCTGCTTGGTCTTTTTGGCCAAATTTCCACCTCTCATCCGTCGTGATGCCCGCATCACTCCTTCTTCGAGTGAAGAAATTGTCTCAAAAATCCCTGCGCATATAGTATGCATTTAATTCGAACAGCTACTTAAAAATTAAAATCACTCAAGTTTCGGATTTAGGATTTAGGCCGTTTTGGCCAGTAATTGGAATGCGGC
>CAYMBR010000097.1:0-5719 GCA_964388725.1 uncultured Sangeribacter sp.
ATATCAAATCCTCCCTTCTCAAAGACATCCGAAAACCATGTATGCCACAAGAAGAATTCCGAATTCTCCGATGGATCCATTCCTGATGGCAATGTCACCTCCTTGGCATATAGCTGTCGCCTTACATTCTTTATGATCTCATCAAAGAGTCTGTCTCGCTCAGTATGGTCTGATGTCTTGTAATAAGTCTTCAACATCTTCACAAGATCTTCATTATCTGTGCTGTCAAGTTCGAAGATATTACCATATTCCTTCACTTTCGTCAAGTCGCTAAGGTCTATGCCATTGTAGCTTTCAAGAAGCGAGTTGCCTTGCATAATCTTGAAATGCAGATTCGGAAGTGGCATCGGTTCTTTCTCCTCAACTATCATCGCAAGCCAAAAACGAAGTCGCGCTATATCCACAGCACCCTTCTCTATATCCACACCATAGATGTTCTGCTCCATTATATGGCGTTTGATAACTGCTGCATCATCTTTGATCCGAAGTGATGCATACAGCTTGGCAAGCAGATTCACCAACCCCATGGGGAAAGCACCGGAACCAATGGCCGGGTCACATATCTTCACCTCCTTAAGTTTGTCTTTGATATATGCCCGCTGTTCCCTAGTCAACAGTGTGCTGTCCAGTGTCTCCACAAACTGCCTGATCAGTTCGTTCCCTTCTTTGGAGAAATCTTTGCTCTGAAGATATGCGATTATCGACTCACGGCACATATACCCGACTATTTCCTTCGGTGTATAGAATGCACCCTTGTCTTTGTTGTCTTCCAGCAAGTTCTCGAAGATTCTGCCAAGCATCTCCGGGTCAATTCCTATCTCTGCATCATCAGTGTCGTTTTCGTCGATGGTGAAATTATAACTGTCAAGAAATCCGAACAGTTTTCCAAAATAGTCCTTGGGAAATACACATTTCCTCTCGTCTATCCCATCCTTTGCCTTTGCAAAAAGGCCTCCGTTCAGATATGGTATACTCTCCACTCCTGGTAATTCGCGTGTGGATGCCGGTCGGTTTCCCGGCTTTTCATTTAGCACCTCAAAGAATAATGGTTCAAGCACCCCATCGAGGAAGTTGTCTTTCTTGTCGGAGTCGGCATATAGGTCGTGCATATAATTGCGGTTGTCCGCAAGCCATCCCTTTCTTTGGAGAAAATATAGAAAAACGATTCGGCCAAACATTTTCTTGACATAATCTCGAACCAATTTGTCATCTCCCTCAAATGTCTCTTCGTATTGAAAGTTTGGCTTGCCAAGCGGTTTTTCAACCCATTTTCCACTCTCTTTCACATACCTTTTCCCGGTGATGTATTGCACAAAATCTGCATAGAGTTCCCGATACTCATTGAAGAAGTCATCGCTGAGCGCTTCCACTGAAAAGGTTTTCCTAATGTTCTCAAATGTGGCTTCCTGTCCTTGCAATGCATCAAATCTCTCTATCGGCGTCCGATATTGATTGTCTTTCTCTCCAAAAACGAATGTAAATCGTTTAGGCGCCGTTGCCTGTTCTTTTATGTCGCATACAAAAGATAGTCTCCACTCGTGGATACTGTCAAAGACTACAATGGCGGCATCAAATTCCCCCCAGTTCTGATTGATAAATCCCTTGACAAGATTTCTCAACCCTACTTTTTTATGTGCTACGGATCCTTGTTTTATTTTGTAATAAAACAAGCCTATTCGATAGGCATCCGGAGTTTCCGCGGATCCAAGATAGTAACCTTCTTCGTTCTCACTCTGTTTCGTCAGTGGTTCTTTTTCCCTGCGAACCTTGTCAGCGCGAAATAAGTTTATCACAATCGCCTTCCATGCCTCTTGGTCAAACGGTGATTGAAATATCCTGCGGAGTTCTTCTTTGCTATATCGTGTCATTTTCAAATGAATGTTTCTGAAAGTTCTATTGATGGTGTGCCTATCTCGATTGCCTCTGCCATTGCTGTTGTGCTGTTGTGGTATTCTGCCACAAGGTTTGATATTCTGTTGGCAAGTGTCCTTGAGTCATCTTTCATTTTCCGACGGTCGTTCTTGTATTCTTGTGATATGACCTTCAATTCCCTCGGAAGTCTTGCGTATGTACCTTCCTTGATGTAGTTGCGCAATATATCACAATCTTTCACGAGCGAACTGTCCTCATTACAAACCTGTTTCACAGTCCTTACGAATTTATCCGCTATCTGTGCCGTCTTGTCAAGATTTACTGCCTTGATGGATTCTGAGTCTGTCTGGGTCTTAAGGTCTTCCATAAAGACACCTATCGCCCTGTTGACATGCGTATAATGGTTACCTTCATTCCCAACTTTTGAATCCAAAGCAGTTTCACTCGCTCCAAATGGAATAGCCGGTTCTTCCGGTTTTGCCTTGAAGTAGTCTACAGCCTTGATGAAGTCTATTGGCTCCGGATGTCTTTCGGCCATCACTTTGTAAAATTCAGACTTTATCTTGGTCGATACATATACTATGGTCGTGTCTGAATGTTTTCCGGTGTCTCGAAGTACCCGGCTTTTCATCGGCAATGCCTTTATTTTGTTATACCACTCCCTGTGATTGTTGTATAGGTCTCGCAATTCTCTCAGCAGTGCAATCTTTTTATCCACAATATCACGCACATTGGAATCAAAGAGTTTGAACTCCTTCACTATCTCTTCGCGTGAATATATCTGCGCATCCTCGCCAAATGCGGAGTGGAAGCCCTGAAGTTTTATAAGGGCATTCTTATAGAGCTGTATCTCTTTGTCGCCCTGTGCCGATGGATAGAACATATAGTTATGAATATTATCCGCAACTGACCCGATTCGGTTCACGCGTCCTATCCTCTGCATCAGCCGGGAAGCATTCCAAGGTGAGTCATAGTTTACGATTACATTCGAGCGATGCAGGTTTACACCCTCAGCAAGCACATCGGATGTGATGATGATGGAATAGTCGTTTGCCTGCTCTTCTTTCTTAACGTTTGCATCGAAATTTGCCTTGATTATGTCAAATTTGCATTTTCTGTTGTCCGCTGATACTGCAATCACATCATCTCTCCCTAATTTTTTGGTGAGATAGTCATATAAATAGCTGACAGTATCGACACTTTCGGAAAATACCACAAGCTTTCCTGTGGGATTGATTTCTTCCGAAGTAAATGTGGACAGTTTGGATATAAACTTGTCAAGTTTAGGATCTTCTTCCACTTGCCGCCACATTGCATTAAGTGCCTCCAGCAATTCTTTGTCTTTATAGAGCATATCCAAAAATTTCGGGTCGAAATCTGTTGCCCGATATAGGATGTCCTCTTCCTTGTAGCCTCGTTTAAGACTATACTCCATTATTTCGTCAAGCGACATCCCTTTAAACTGCAGGTTCTTGATGTTTAGTTCGGGCGCAATAATCACCTTGTCTTCCTCAAACATCTTTATCATGTCCTTGGTAATCCGGAGTAATGTGCCCAGCGATTTCTTGAAGGCATAAAAACTGCTTTCAAGTCGTTTCACCATGTGGATCCTGTATATTCCGGCAAGACTTTGACCGATATGCACTGCGTTCTTGTATTTCTCCCTCAATTTTGGTTTGAGAAACTCAATTGCCCTGTATCGCGCATAATTAAGATGATCCTCTGCGCTTTCATCTGTCAGGGCTATTAGAGTTGTATAGAATCTGTCGCTGAGTTCTGGACTCAGTTCATATTCAAGTTCGTTTGGAGGCAGAATATGAGGGAATACTATCCCCTGAAGTTCAAGGTCTTTCTTGTAGTCTGGATTGTTTAGGATATTGGTCCTTGTCCTTCTGATTGTAACCTTGTCTATAACTTTGTCGCGAATCTGCGCATAGATTCTGTCCACATCGTGACTGACATCCCTCGTCTCTCGTTCGCGCATCAGTTTCTTGTATTCGGCTATGAGCGGTACAAAAAACAGTTTGAGGTTTGTTATTCCATCAATGGTGGCCCGGCGCTCGTCTTGGAAAAGCAGCAACTGATTCAGCAAGTCATCCGGTCGGTTGTTGAGTGGTGTCGCGGAAAGCAACATCACTTTTTTCTTGTACGATTTCAAAAGTCCGGGGTTCGTACAAGGTGACTTACAAATTTTCTGTAACTCGTCATATCGGTTTGCACTGTCTGATCTGAACTGATGTGCCTCATCCACGATAATCAGGTCAAATTCCTCTTTGTCATAATATTGCTGTTTCCCCTCAAGCACTTTGGATAGACTGCCGTTTGTGATGAACTGGGCCTTTTTGTATATTCCGAATTGTTTGAACGTCATTCTCCAATTGTCTTCAAGCGCAGGTGGGAATACCACAAGAATCTTGGTATTCTTTCCGTTGGCCTCAATGAATCTCTTTGCAATCATGGTGGCTATCATAGTCTTGCCAAGACCTACAACGTCCGACAGGAATAGCCCGTTGTGTTGCATAAGCATCTGGTATCCCTGGATAACTGCATCTTTTTGATATTTCAAATCCAGCACATCTTCGGGCAACTGGATTGAAAAGTCATCTTCCACCTGGTCTCCGAATGCCTCTATCAGCACCTTTATATATATTTCGTATGGCGTGGGTTGATATCCCAAATATGTCTTCCCTTTGAATTTGTCTATGTCATCTGGAGTAAGTGGTACCGCTTCATTCCAAAGAGTCTCAAATTCTTCATGACAATAATGCACGTCGTCAAAGTCGCGCATTGCCACGTTGAGTTCATATCTTGGCGACTTTGAGGTTCCAAGACCATAGTCAGAGATATTGGATGATCCCATTATGACCCATCCATCGGAATGTTGTGTATGCTTCTGTGGCAGACAAAGATAGAATTTGGCATGCAGATTCTTGGTGGGATGGATACGCAACTGCAATTTTCCATCAGCTAAGTCCTGACACATCTGAAGAATACCTTCCTCAACTTCCTTTGAATAGTTGGCTTCTATTATATCCTTTCGGAATTGCTCATCGTAAAGTTCCTTCGCTTTTTCAGGAGCTTCAAGCATTTCCCAACCGAGATTATGCTTTCGGAATATATTATCAACGTTAATGCCTATAAGGATGCGAATATCAGAAACATCGCCAAGTTCCTTGCGTAGTTTGAAATATCCGGATGATCGGAAATAACCCACCACCGCAAGAAAGCGGTCGAAGTTGGTCATTTCTCCGGCTATCCCTTTGATTTTCTCAAAGAGTGTGTTGTTGTCTGTATTGTTAAAGAATTTCGTGCTCATTCAGATTCCCTTTGCTCATGAATCTCCATATGTCCGCCCTCCCTGCCTCGGAATCATTCAAATTCCGCTTGCATGGGCTGGCATTGCAAATTTAATAAAATTTCCCCATTCCCCAAAATAAATTTTTGTATTGCTTGCGTTTTGTTCCAGTTTTTTAGTAATTTCATCGCTTGCGTTTTGTTCCAGTTTTTTTTAATTCCCGTGCGCAAGCAGTTTTGAGTGTGCGTGAGAGCCTTAGCTCGAATCCATTGCTTGCGGTTTTGCCGGACTTGGTGCCGTCTCTGATGTAGGATCCTGTGCTCCGCCCTTTAGCGCGGAGATTTCATCCCCCACGCGTCAGTCTTTTTTGCACCGCCCAAGGACTTTAGCCCGCTTCCTATCTCTCACTCCCTCCCCCATGGGGGGGGAGGCCGGGGAGGGGCTTCTGACGGCGATAAGGCTCTTCCATTCTTTCCTCTTATTATCTTTGCAAAAAATTTTACTCAAGTTTCGGTTTTAAAAACATTCACTTAATGGATGGCTAAAATTTGA
>CAYMBR010000098.1:0-5632 GCA_964388725.1 uncultured Sangeribacter sp.
GGCGAATAAAAATCGCGATAGCGAAGCTAATAACTAACTCAAGCGGGGAGGGGGCTCCCCTCCCCGCCATTTCTTCTCAAAAACAAAAACGACAGAACCGATGCACACATTAAAGACAATATACGGCTTTTCTACAATCATTGCAGCTTGCGTTGCTCTCACGGCATGCAGCAACGAGATGTCGGAAGACTTCCCCTTTCCCGGTGATGAAATCTCATTCATGGCCTACTATGATGGTTGCGAGTCAACCCGCGGAGCCGTTATCAGTGAGGGCAGCCTGGAGTCTTTCAATGTCTCGGCTTATTACT
This sequence comes from uncultured Sangeribacter sp., assembly GCA_964388725.1. Lineage (GTDB taxonomy): Bacteria > Bacteroidota > Bacteroidia > Bacteroidales > Muribaculaceae > Lepagella. The sequence goes on from CAYMBR010000098.1 coordinate 309, forward strand.
ACACAGGTGATGAAAAATCATACGACACTTGGCCAAGCACATCAGATTCACCTAATTATATTGTAAACGAGGTGGTTTCCAAAGGTACACCCTGGACCACAGCAAACACCCACTACTGGCCGAATAGTGACGGAGGCAGAATGCGTTTCTATGCCTTCGCCAATTTCCCTGATGGCACGGCATTCGCTACAAATTATACACAAATTACTGACTACTCTGTACCCCCGACGGTTACAGACCAGCAGGATATAATCGCGGCCGTCAGCGACGTAGAGACGGCAGGCTACCGCGCATCGAAAGCTCCGGTGCCCATGCTCTTCCACCATATCTTCACCGCCATCCGGTTTGCCGTGTCACCGGCAACAGTTACAGTTGATGGCAGCGATTATGCCAACGTGATTGGCGAAAAATACGAACTCACCAGCATAGGTCTTGAGAATGTATATGGCAAAGGCTCTTATACCATCAAGGAATTTGCCTATGAAGAAGATGTAGAAGAAAAAAAAGAAAATGCTGAAAAATTGAAATTCACAGACAACAGAGACTATATGTGGGATTTGGATGAATCAAAGAGCACTATCAACTCCTCCGTAACTTTCGATCAGAGCCAGACGCTCGCACCCGGAAAAGATATCACTGACGGCGAAAACACCATGATGATGATTCCGCAGAATAACAGCAATGTGAAGTTAGTGGTGACGCTGAAAGATAAGAACACCAATGATTCTGTGAAATTTGAGCAGACACTTGATTGCGACTGGGGAATGGGGCAGATGTTTGTGTATTCGATCTATGCGGTGGAGACTTCGCAAGAGACCACGTTTGGTCTGACATATCAGGTATGTCCCTGGTCGGAATACACAGTGACTATACCGACATTTGAATGATAAAAAACTTCAATCATCTAAATACTACAATGAAAGGATTGGTAAATACTTACAAAGGAATACTTGCGTCGGTGGCGATTCTCATTAGTGCCACTGCTTGCACTGATGAATTGAACTATCCCGGACAGACGGTAGAAGAGGGTCTGCCCGCCACCATAACAGTGAATGTCACACTCCCCGAGATGACCGAAATCACCCGCGCCGACATCCGAGAAGGACTGGACTATCAGGTAAACTCGCTTTGGATTGGCGTGTATAATGCCACTTCCAAAAAACGCACAGGATCCCAGTTTGTAGCAAGCGCGGATTTCGGCACAACTACAGCGCATACTAAAAACAGCATAACTGAACAAATTGAAGCCGAAACCGGCAGCAGTTATATAGTAGCAGTGGCCAACTACGAGGGTCGCACATGCAGCATGGAAGGGGAAACTGGCTTGATATCATATGAGAAAGCATTGGAGGGAGCTGACACCTACGAGAAGTTTCTCAGCATAGTGGCAAACTTCAACGACGCCGGCGAGATCAACACAGCAGCACCCGTGAATGCCCTGCTTATGAGTGGTCACTATATCGATGGTAGTAGCTCTCACTCCGATGGAAGTTATACGGATCCTGATCCAGTAGCTATTGATGATACTAAAATAACTCTAACCGGTTCCATCCACCTTCGCCGTCTCGTTTCGCAGGTAAAGTTTGAAGTTAGCTACGATACGGACAATATCTCAGACTTCCAGATAATCAGTTATCAGGTGAAGAATGTTCCCAACCAGTCATGGCTCTACGAGCGCAATGACGGTACTCTGAATGGCGGCGACACACATAAGATTGGCACAACTGAATCATATCAGACTTCCAATCTCTACACAAATGCGACTTCGGAAGGCACCACATGGAAATTCGACTGGTGGCAGTTTGAAAACAAACGTACAGGCAAGGATTGGGTAAATGATTATAATGACCGCGAATTGGAGTATAAAGATAAAGAAGATGGTACTAACACCGGCAAATATAAGGCACTTTTGGCCGAATCAAAAGACGCCGAAAGTTTGCCAAGTGATTTGTCAAACAACAACGCCACCTACCTTGAGCTGAAGGTAAGGATGACAATGTCGAAAGACGAGAATGGTGATGCTTTAAAAGTTGCTTCCAGAAATGTAGAAGCTACTTATACCATTCACCTTGGTTACGTTGATGATGCCAAAGACTTCAACAGCCTTCGCAATTCAAAATATACATACACGGTTAAGATTGAAAATGTTAACAGCATTTTGGTTGAGGCAACATGTGAAGAAGGTGAAACGGTTCCTGGTGCAGAGGGGATTATCACCGATATAGGATCAAAATATGTTGAGCTTGATGCTCATTACGGTGTGTATAATATACAACTTCCTTATGCTGCAGCCAATCAATTTCATTATATAATAAACTGCTATGACGAAAAATCAGATCTGGTTACATATGATAGCGAAAATCCATCATCTATAGATAATAAATATAAGGACTGGATTAAGATAAAGAAAGCAGACAGCCAAACTAAATTGGCTGAATATAAAAATGAGAACGACAATCCATTGTATTCGCTTGAAGAATTAAAAGAAAAAGGAATAGAAGCAGGTTGGTATACTGTATTCTTTAATGAATATGTATATGAGGATGAAAACGGAGGAACATCCAACTGGGAGGAATATGTAAACAAGCCAGCACGTCAGGTATGGTTGAGTGTAAAAGCTCAAATCTCGCCCGATAAAGAAAGTGTGAAATATTCATCTGAATATACTTTCTCGCAGAAGTCAATCCAAACCTTCTACGGATCCGGTGACACAGCCCTTGGTATGGAGCAAGTCAATGAGTCGTACGGACTCAATATGCGAAACACCTTCAATACCACCTCCAAAGGTACTAATAAAGTAAATGGTCGCTATAATACAGCATGGTATATAACAGGTTCAGACAATAGCAATTTTGTATTTAATGAAAATAGTTACGAATGGAGCAAATTTGTTACTCTAACAAAACTTCAAGAGGTTAACGCTATCAATAATACCGAATTAAATATACCCTATGTTGCTGCGCAAACCATTGATAATGGCAATCCCGTGGCTCTGCCAGCATTGGTTGAATTAACTGGTCAAACTAACAACAGTTATGATCCTGACCAATCTAGCAGCAGAAAGTATATTGAAGCTATCAACGCTTGTATGAACCGCAACCGCGATCTTGACGGTGATGGTAAAATCGATAAAAATGAATTGCGATGGTATGTTCCCGCTGTCTCACAATTGACCCAGATGATTATTGGATCTCAATCCTTGTCAGAACCCATTATGAATTTTAAGAAGTATGATTCATTAAAGAAGTATACAGATGGTAATAACGACGTAACAAACAATCATAATATGCAATTATTCATCTATGGTTCAAATGGCGAGGTTATATGGTTGATGGAGGGATTATCAGTTTCCACATGGACAGATTCAAAACCACCACTATATACTGAAGGATTCCCATGGGAAGTAAGATGCGTCAGAAACTTAGGTACTAATAACAGTACTATAACAGATAAATCTGAAGTCCAAGACGCATACACAATAAATAAGCATTATAGACAGGTTGACGGAGCGAATATTGGAAAGGTCAGCATGGATTATTATGATTCAAAATCCATACGTGTCAGCAAAATTACAAGAATGTATCCTCATAGCGCGGCGGACGATGTCTGGAATAGTGTTTCAAAGGCTTTTGAATATCAAACAACCACAAAAAATCTATATAGTAGAACGACATCTGGTTCTGGGTCGAATCAACAGACAGTTTATTATTGGACTGGAGCTAGCGAACAAGATAATCGCGAAAACTGGGTTACTTGGCTCAACGCTGTCAATCCTTGTGATGCTCTTAATACTGGCGAAGAGTCAGGTTGGCGAGTGCCAAATCAGAAAGAACTTAGTATTCTGATGCTTAATGATATTGTTACATCTGAAACGATTATTTATGATATTTCAGCGACATTTGCATATTATTATGAGGGAAGTGCATATTTTACCCCAGATGCAAAAATTAACTTACCCATAATGATGGTACGTAGAGATGGAAATGGTGTGGCATCCGGCTGTCAGCAACCCTATGGCGACTATTATCTCCGCTGCGTCCGCGACGTCGATAATTAATCGTCTCTTCGGGTCCAATTAGCCTAATTAGAAGTAAATGAGAAAGGGAATAATGATATTGGCGATTGCTGCGGCCGTTGGGTTTGGGGCCTGCGGCGGCAGCGTCAGCAAACCGGCGATGAGCGAGGAGGAGGTGACTGCTTTGCTCGAAGCCGGGGACCTACCGGTTCCGGAGGTACCCGAATCGCTGGTCTCTCCGCAGGATCGCGCTGAGTTTGTGGCCCTACATTTCTGGGATGCCATGGACTGGCAACAGCATGCGCTGAGCCTCGATACGGTCTTTGTGGAACAGAACTTTGCCAATTATCTCGGTATTCTACCCTATGCCAATCCCGATGGCAGAGAAAAGGCGGTGGCGTTGCTGCTGCAGTCGGCGGCTTCCGACAAGGAGGCATACACATATCTGGCATCCGTGGCTGAAAGGTATCTTGCCGACCCCAACTCGCCGATGCGTTCGGAAGACATCTATATCATATTTCTCAAAGAGTTTCTGAAGTCGCCGATGTTTGGCGAAGAGAAGAAGTCGAAATATGAGTATCAGTTGGGAAATGCGCAAAAAAACCGTCCGGGGATGTTGGCGGCCGACTTCGCGATGCGATCGCGGGAGGGGAAGCAGTTGTCGCTGCTGCAGTCTGCAGCCGGAGCCGACTACACACTGCTGCTCTTCTACGACCCAGACTGCGAGCACTGCAAGGAGATACTTGGGAACATCTCGGAGTGGGAGATGCCGGGGGGAGTTCAGGTGATGGCGGTGGATGTGACGGGCGATGCTGTCCGATTTGAAAGGACGAAGGGGAATTATCCGCCGGCATGGGAGGTGGCGTTTGCCACCGACCCCATTGAGGATGCCGAGCTCTACAATTTTCCGGCGTTGCCGAGCATCTATATGCTGGACAGGGATGGGAATGTGGTACTGAAGGATGCCGGGGTTCAGACACTTACGATGGTGTTGGGGAGGATGTAGATATACGGTTTTACGGGGGTGAAATCCCGTGAGACCACCAAAGAAGTTAATTGATAGTTATAGAAGTTATTTTTTTAGGTTAATAAATTTAGTTTTTAAGAATTCGTGAATATTAAAGCGAGGCTGTGATGGCGAAGTGATTCGGAGTCGGCCGGTACTATGAAAAACATTTCTTAATTTCTGCTATGAACGACATTAGTATCTACACAATCCTGACTTGCCCGATGCTGTCATAGCATGGGCGAGTCTTTTTTACTCAAGTTTCGGTTTTAAAACATTCACTATAATGGATGGGGGAGATTT
>CAYMBR010000099.1:0-2167 GCA_964388725.1 uncultured Sangeribacter sp.
TCCGGAAGATTCTTATGCAGAAGGAGAAGATTATTGCGGAAATTAAGATATGTCTTCTGTGGATTACCCTGGGCCAGAGACGCCCCTCCGACATGATACACCATCGACTCCGTGACCACACATACACGGAATCCTGCATTCCACATCCGGCAGCAAAGGTCTATCTCCTCCATGTGGGCGAAAAATCTATTGTCAAGACCTCCAACTTTCAGATACACATCCCTTCTGACTGTCAGAGCCGCACCGGAAGCCCATGCCACATCAGCCGGCTCCGAGTCATATTGTCCCTCGTCTTTCTCTATCTTGTCAAACAAACGGCCGCGACAATAGGGATAACCCAACCGGTCGAGCAAACCTCCGGCTGCTCCTGCATATTCAAACATCACCTTGTCGTTGTAGCTCAGTATTTTGGGTTGACACGCCCCGACATCAGGATTTGCCTCCATGAAATCAAGAATAGGCTGATACCATCCAAAGGGAGTCTCCACATCGGAATTGAGCAGAGTCACAAATTCTGAGTCAATCTGCTTAATAGCCCGGTTGTAGCCTTCCGCAAATCCATAGTTTTTATCCAATGCAATTACCTTAACATCAGGATAACAATCATGCAGGAATGGGACCGAATTGTCGGTTGAGCCGTTGTCGGCAACCACAACTTCCACATTGTCCAAATCCAGGGAGTCAATATGGCGCACCACAGACGGAAGAAACTCCTTCAAAAGTTTCTCCCCATTCCAATTCAGAATGATTATCGATAATTTCTTTTTCATATTTCTTTCGTAGGGACGTGCCTTTGGCGCGTTTTACACAGACACGTGCCAAAGGCACGTCCCTACGCTGGTTTTCAGATTATAGCAAAAATGGTTTCCGGGTCTCCGTTGTAAAAACTGTCCAGACGTGCCGAAGATATGGTATTGTATAGTTCAGGGGATGCTTTAGCACAGACGCGGAGGTAATTGTCCGTATGTCCATACATCAACCCTTCGTCTCCATTGTCGGGATGCTCCCAGAGGACAGGTCGCACCGAGCCGAAATAACGGCGGGAATATTCACGCAGTTTCTCATCGCTCAGTTTTGTCAACTGTGCCACTCTGCGGTGTTTTTCTTCCTGACTCACCTGTCCAGCAATCCCAAGAGCCTTCGTGCCGGGACGTTCCGAATAAGGGAACACATGATATCGGCTCACTGGCAACGACTTTGCATAGTTCAGACTGTTTTGCCATTCCTCTTCCGTCTCACCTCTTGCACCGGCTATGATATCCACTCCGATGAAGGCATCCGGAATCAATCGCCTTATGAGATTAATTCTCTCTGAGAAAAGGTCGGTTCGGTATCTGCGATTCATCAGCCTGAGCACCTCATCAGAGCCAGATTGCAAGGGAATGTGGAAGCTTGGCATGAATGCGCGGCTTTCCTCCGCAATCCAACGTATTATTTCTTCTGCCAGCAGATTTGGCTCGATACTCGAGATCCGGTATCGCTCTATGCCTTCGACTTTATCCAATTGTCGCAGCAAGTCGAGGAAACTTTCACCGGTGTCTTTCCCAAAGCAACCGACATTAACCCCGGTGAGCACTATCTCCTTACCGCCTTCCGCAGCTGCGCGTTGCGCCTCTTCCACCACTTGTGATATTCTACCGGAGCGGCTTCTGCCACGTGCAAACGGAATCGTGCAATATGTGCAGAAATAGTCGCACCCATCCTGGATTTTTAGCCAATAGCGTGTGCGGTCTCCTCTTTCGCAAGCGCCCCTGAAATCCTTGATGTCAAGATAGTCGTGCACCTTGACTTGGCTTTTGCGCGTTTCCATCCATTCGTCAAGATAATCTGCAATCTTTAGTTTTTCATCACTCCCCAGCACTATATCCACACCTTCTATCGAAGCCACTTCCTGAGGCTTCAGCTGTGCGTAGCATCCCGTCACCACAAGGGTGGCGTCAGGCCATTTGCTTCGCAATCGGCGGATTAGGCTGCGACCTTTCTTGTCGGCGACCTCCGTCACCGAACAGGTGTTGACCACCACAATATCGGGTGCCTCGCCAACCTGCGCTTTGATGATATTGCGCTTGGCGAGTTGCATTCCGATTGCGGATGTTTCGGAAAAATTGAGCTTGCATCCAAGGGTATGGTAGGAAGCCCTGAGAATTTGGGAGTCATCAGTCATTAT
>CAYMBR010000099.1:2267-5560 GCA_964388725.1 uncultured Sangeribacter sp.
AGAGCCGCAAGCTGCACGTCGGCCTTTCGGTCTTCAAATGACTCGGATGCATTTCCCACTTTCAATCCTCTTGCCTCCAAAGCCTCTCTCACTGTCTTCAGCGCAATCTGGGGAGTGTTGTTGTCTTTTGAGAGATGGCACAGGAATATATGGCTCAGGTCAGGATTGACAATCTGGCTAAGGAATGATGCGGTCTGGCGGTTGTCAAGATGTCCGTTGCAACCCATTATCCTCGATTTTAGATATTCGGGATATTTGCCAAACCGGAGCATGTTCACGTCGTAGTTAGACTCTATCATCAGATAGTTAGCTCTTGAAATATAGTAGGAGGCGCGGTCGGTCACATCACCGAGGTCGGTGGCAATCACAAATCGGCGGCCGTCATATTCAATTGAAAATCCCATGTTGTCGCAGCCATCGTGGGGCACTTCAAACGCCGTAATCTCAAAGCCCAATATCTTGAATGGAATCTCTTTGAATATCGGCACATGATATTCCTTGATGCGTCGGGATATGGAATGTTTGCGAAGCATTGCATTCAATACCCTATTGGTGCAGAAAAGTTTTATATGCCGGTTGTTGCGCAAAAGGGCGTAAGCATATTTCACATGGTCGGAATGGTCGTGGGTCAGCAGAAGAGCTTTGACATGGCGCATGCTTATGCCGTTGGCTGCCAATCCTCTTTCTATATCCTCTGCGTGGAGTCCGGCATCCACTATTATTCCACCCTCCTGGCTACCTATATAGCAGCTGTTGCCGCTCGAGCCACTGCCAAATGAGCAAAAATAGATTGGTTTGGGAATGGCATATTCCGGCTCCGGCTCGGCAGCCACAGCGTATGGATTCTCCCACTCCTCAAAGGGTAGTCCCGGTTGGTCGTCAAATCTTATCTTCTTGCTCATTTTTTCTCATATCGGTGCGAGTCGCCACCTTTGGCGCCGGCATAAATCAGGAATATAGCCGGACGTTTGTCGTAATTATATTTTTGCGTTGCCCAATCCTTAGCCTTTAGTGTCTTTATATCCTCTTTTTCGGGCGATGTGATGTCGCAAGCCACGCAGACCATCGTGGAGGAATTCAAGGTCTCTGCAAGCAGCGAAAGCATCTTGTTGTTGCGATAGGGCGTCTCGATGAAAATCTGTGTCATCTGCCTTGAGGCCGACTCCGATTCAAGTCTCTTCAACGCCGTCTTCCGGTCGTTGGTCTCAATAGGAAGATAGCCGTGGAAAGCGAAACCTTGTCCGTTGAATCCGCTTCCCATCAGTGACATCAGAATGGAACTGGGTCCCACAAGAGGAACTACCGAGAGTCCCTCTTTCTGTGCTATCTCCACCGGATAACTGCCGGGATCTGCCACCGCCGGGCATCCAGCCTCGCTCATAACCCCCATCGGTTTTCCTTCCCTTAATGGCCGGAGCATCTCGCTCACCTCTTCCGGTTTTGTGTGGCGGTCGAGCACATCAAAAGAGCATTCCGCTATCGGGAATGCCGGATCAATGTGCTTTAGATAGCGGCGGGCTGTGCGCACATTCTCCACTATGAAATGGCGCAACTGCATCAATATTTCGATATTTCCGGCTGGAATCACGTTTGCTACAGGGGCTTCGCTGATGGTGACAGGCACAAGATAAAGGGCATTTTTAATTTTCATACTACAAAATTAACAAAAATCCGCGTTTTTTACTAATTTTGCACCCAAATGATGCAAGATAATTTTTTACCCGATGCTTTTAAAGCGTTGATCGCCGACTCTCTTGGCCGATCAATCGCAGATGTTTTGCTTCCGGCTCTCAATACAGAGCCGGACACTGCAATCCGCATAAATATCAATAAATCACCATTGTCTCAATTGTATGATGGTATGTCGGAAGTGCCATGGTGCAGTTCCGCATTCTATCTCGGCGAGCGGCCTCGCTTCACGTCTAACCCGCTGCTGCATGCCGGAGTTTTTTACGTGCAGGATGCTTCTTCCACTGTCTATGAAACCATAGTTGGCTCGTTGGTGGGGAAAAATCCGATTAAAGCTGCTGACCTTTGTGCCGCCCCCGGTGGCAAGACCACGGCAATCCTAAACGCTTTGCCCGATGGAAGCGTTATGCTCGCCAATGAATTTGTCGCTTCACGGGCCAACATACTCCGTGAGAATCTATGCAAAGACGGTTATCCGGGAGTTGTTGTCACCAATTCCGACACCGCACGCCTCTCCGCAATCCGCAACTATTTCGACCTTGTCGTCATAGATGCTCCTTGCTCCGGTGAGGGAATGATGCGCAAGGAAGAAATCGCCCGCTCCCAATGGTCGGAAGGACTGATGCGCCAATGCGCCGCTCTTCAACGTAAGATTATCGACAATGCTGTGGAGATGCTTGCTCCGGGTGGATATCTTATCTACAGCACCTGTACCTTCAACACTCGGGAAGATGAGGAAAATGCAGCTTATATTGCTGAAAAACATGGTTTGACCCCTGTAGATACAGGTTTGGCAGGTGTTGCTGGTATACATCCTCAGGTGAAGGGCGACATACCATGCCTCAGGTTCATGCCCGGTTTCACTCGTGGTGAAGGGCTTTTTGTGGCAGTGTACCAAAAATCAACTGACCAAGGATGTGGTTACTCGCTTAAAAAAAATAAAAAGGGTGAGAATAAAGGGAAGATCAAGTGGAATGCCAAAATTTTGGAGACAGCAAAGTCCTGGATTGATGGAGATTTTGAGTTTAGACTTCACAATGAGAAAATACTTGCTCTCTCTCCACTCACCGAAGATTTGCTCAATCGAATTCCAAAGGATGTAAGGATTATCTCTGCAGGTGTTGAGATTGGAGAAATCAAGGGAAAAGACTTGATTCCGTGTCATTCATTGGCTATGTCGATAGCATCTTCGCAGCCATTCCCGGAAGTGGAATTCTCCGAAGAGGATGCCCTTCGCTATCTCTCACGCGAAGCCATCACCCTTCCCCCAGATACTCCCAAAGGGTATGTCACAGTATCATACAAAGGCTTCCCTCTTGGTTTTGTCAAGAACCTCGGCACCCGCTCCAACAACCTTTACCCCTCGGACTTCCGCATCCGCCAAAAATAATAGACCTTTCTCAATAAAGCGAGCGTGATTGCACGTCCAACTGCTCCCATCCGATATTTTGCCTTGGAAAACTAATCTGAAGATTCACTCTTTTTCGGTTTCAATAATAAAAATAATTTGGCAACTTCAAAAAAAATGATTAACTTTCCTCTAAAAAAGGAATTTAATAAGAATTAGAAAGGCTATTGATAATAAGCGGAATATCCCTATGTGT
>CAYMBR010000100.1:0-5536 GCA_964388725.1 uncultured Sangeribacter sp.
AAATTCGCCAAACCGTGGATAGAGAAATATCTAAATCTGAAAGAAACAAAGCCAACCAGAAAAAATGGCTCATAATTGGCGCCATAGTGGCGGGAATCGTCATCGTTTTCTTCATTATCAGTTCGATGATGAGGGCTTCTGTGTCGCGTGATGACCTTATCGTGGCTACCGCCGACACCGGCACCATTGATGTCACTGTCACCGGATCGGGAACCGTGAGTCCGGCATTCGAGGAGGTCATCACATCCCCTATCAATAGCCGCATCGTGGAAATATATTGTCAGGCAGGTGACTCTGTGGATGCCGGCACTCCTCTTCTGCGCCTTGACCTGCAGAGTACCGAAACCGAGGTCAACAAACTCAGCGACCAAATATCAATGAAGCAGCATGAACTCGTGCAGCAGCAGGTAAATTCAGACACCCATCTCAACGACCTTGCCATGCAGATAAAGGTAAAGGAGATGACATTGGGGCGGCTGGAGGCGGAATTGCGCAACGAGCGATACCTCGACAGCATCGGTTCCGGCACCGGCGACAGAATACGTCAGGCGGAACTTGCTGTCAGCACCGGCAAACTTGAACTCGAACAGCTCCGCCAGCAATTGGCCAACGAGCGCCGGGTGGTAGAAGCCGGAGAAAACGTCAAAAACCTCGACATCGACATTGCCCGCAAAAATCTAAGCGAGATGAAGCGCACTCTCGACGACGCAAGGGTGACATCTCCTCGCAAGGCCACTCTTACTTTCATCCACGACCAGATTGGCGAAAAAGTGACCGAAGGTCAGAAAATAGCCGTAATCTCCGACCTCGGACATTTCCGCGTGGATGCTGAGATCTCCGATTCCTACGCCAACCGAGTGTCGGTAGGCAGCAAGGCTACTGTCAAAATCGGCAAGGAAAAACTGACCGGAACAGTATCCAACCTGACGCCTCAATCCAACAACGGTGCAATAAAATTTACCGTCAGACTCGACGAAGATGCCCATACTCGGCTACGCTCCGGTCTTAAGACCGACGTTTATATCAGCTGCGAGGTGGTCGATGATGCCATCCGCATTCCCAATGGTTCATATTACACCGGACCCGGCAATTACACCCTATTCTTCGTAAGCACGGACGGCAAACAACTTGAGAAAAAGGATGTCAGGCTCGGCAGCTCCAACTTTGAATTCGTTGAAGTGGTGAGTGGCATAAAGCCCGGCGACAAGGTTGTCATCTCCGACATGAAAAATTTCAAAGATTCCAACACCTTGCGTATCCGATAATAACCCCATAAACCTATAAACCTATAAACCAATAAACCCATAAACCGAACCAAGGAACATGAATTTTATTAAACGGACATATCGCGAATGGTACGACAAATACAAGGGATCGCTGAGAGCAATCCTGAAAGTCAAACCCGGCAAAGAGGATTTGCTGAAGCAGGAGTTGCGCGATATCTGTCGGCGTGTCAATGCCGTGGATACATCACTCGCCAAATTTTACATCCCCGCAGTGACTTCCCATACCGAACAAATATTGTCAAACCCACATATCGATATAGAGCATGGCTTCCGGCCCGCAAAATCGGACGTGTCAACCCCGTCGATGCCCTCCGCGATGAATAATGCCTAAATTTGAAATCAAAATAAAAAATCATGATAACACTACAAAACATCAACAAAATCTACCGCACTGACGAAATCGAGACACAGGCTCTCGAAAATGTCAACATCCAAATCGAAAAAGGGGAATTTGTCAGCATCATGGGTCCCTCCGGATGTGGCAAATCCACACTGCTAAATATCATCGGACTCCTCGATGCCCCGACTTCCGGCAGTGTCACCATCGACGGCACCAACGTGGATGGAATGAAAGACTCTCAATTGGCGGCTTTCCGAAACTCAAAACTCGGTTTCGTGTTCCAGAGTTTCCACCTTATCGATTCGCTCAATGTGATCGACAATGTGATGCTCCCGCTTCAATATCGCAAGATGAGCGGTTCGGAACGTGAAAAACTCGCAAAACAGGTCCTTGAACGTGTCGGTTTGAGCCACCGCATGCGCCACCGCCCCTCTCAACTCTCCGGAGGCCAGTGCCAGAGAGTTGCAATAGCGAGAGCAATTGTCGGCAATCCGGAGATAATTCTTGCCGACGAACCCACCGGCAACCTTGACTCAAAGATGGGACAGGAGGTGATGGAACTTCTCCATCAACTCAACAAAGAAGATGGACGCACCATAGTGATGGTGACCCACAATGAAAACCAAGCCGAAATGACTGACCGGATTATCAGATTCTTCGACGGCCGTCAAGTGCAATAGAAGCCCCCTGAATCCCCCTAAAGGGGGACTTGCGATGATACAGAAAATGACTAAATGCAAGAAAAAAAATGAAAAGATATTTCAAAGAGGCATGGGCGGCACTGAGGTCGCAACCGTTGGTGTGCTGGGTGAGCATCGCCGGCACCGCTCTTGCCATTTTCATGATAATGGTGGTGGTGCTGATAGAGGACATCCAGATTGCACCCTACGCGCCTGAATCCAACCGAGACCGCTGGCTCGTGCAGAATGCCGCCTCTATCACCAATGAAAACTGGACCGAAGGCAACAGCAACGGTGGTATGGGCTATAAGTTTATAAAACAGCTATTCTACGAAATGGAAACCCCGGAGGCTGTCACTGCAATGGACGTGATGCCCTACGAGGCCCTCATGTCGGACGCTTCAGGAAATGCCACCGGTGTTCAGTTGCTTGGAGTGGATGATGGTTTCTGGAAGGTGATGGATTTCACATTTATCGACGGCAAACCATTCGACAAAGGAGAGTTTGAGTCCGGTCAACCTGTTGCAGTGGTCTCTGAATCAACTGCCCGAAATGTTTTTGGTTCCACGGATGTAGTCGGTCGGGAATTTCAGATCAACTATGTGCCTTATCGGGTGAAAGGGGTGGTGAAAGATGTCAGTACTCTTGCCCGTTACGCTTATTCCGATGTTTGGGTTCCATTCACTTCAACAAACACAGTCGATTTTTCCTGGTGTGAGTACATGGGCAGCATGAAGGCTATAATATTACCCCGCTCTAAGTCTGACATTCCCAAAGTTAGAGAGGAATACAATAAGCTAATGACGAGAATTGGCGATGAGGCCAAGGCCAATGGGTGGAGATTCTTTATTCGCAAACGCCCTTACGACCAGGAAACAGCTGTGCATACCAGAGGAGCCAATAGGGAACCCGACATGGATTCCGTCAGACGGCAACGCTATGTGATATGGGCAATCTTGTTACTTGTACCGGCTGTAAATCTCTCTTCCATGACCCATAGCCGCCTGAGCAAACGTAGAGAGGAGATTGGCGTGAGAAGAGCTTTCGGTGCTACAAAGAAAAATGTTCTCATCGACCTATTTATTGAGAATCTCGTCATCACAATAATTGCCGGAATCATCGGTCTTGCTCTTTCGGTGGTGTTCGCTATGTTTGGCGCAGAATACTTATTTGCTGCACAGTCAATGACAGGAACCGTCACTAATCTGTCGCCACTCATGCTGTTGAGTTGGCCCACATTCGGACTGGTTATGCTGTTCTGCCTTATACTGAATATCCTCTCTGTCTCACTACCAGCGTGGCAGGCTTCCCGCACCAATGTGGTCAATGCCATCAGTGGCAAATCTTGAAAATTGAATCGTGAATTATGAAAAGAAAACTTCTTCGACAGATAGCCAATGAATGGCGCACCAATATTAGGCTGGCGGTTGAATTGCTTATAGTCAGTGTCGTGATGTGGTGGCTGTGCGACCAACTTTGCATTCGATACGCCACTTATCACGAACCTCTTGGCTATGACATCTCTCATTGCTATAAATTGTCTGTGACTTTGCTCAATGAGAAAAGTCCGGACTTCATACATTATGCCGATGACAAATCTGAAACCGACGACCGGCTCGAACTGACACGCCGACTCGCTGCGCGCCCGGAGATTGAGGCTGTCAGCATCAGCAACAACTCATATTTCTACAATCCCAACAACAGCTATCAGCAGATGACCATAGACTCCCTCGATGGTTACTATCTTCGGCGTTGGGCAACCCCTGATTTCTTCAGGGTGTTCCGAATCTACGGAATCAACGGTGAGACACCGGAACAGCTGGCTGAAACTTTCGAAAAATCTCCCTGGAATGCCTTTATGGCAACTGATGACCTATTACGCTATAGGAAAGGGGGAAATGTCAAGTCTATCAAGGATTTTTCAGGCAGGACATTTATTGATTCTGATTCAACGGAATATGTATTGAAAGCCATTCTGCCTCCTCTGCGATATAGCGACTATGCCACCGCATACAACGCACCGTCTATCATTCTTCCTTTGAAGCCAGAACATACCCCTTACGCCGCCGAAACCACAGTCCGCGTCAAGGCAAACATGGACAAGGATTTTGCCGAGAATCTCATGAAAGATGCCGGCAATAACCTTAGGGTCGGAAACTGGTATATAGCTTCTGTCCAATCTTTTGACGACATTCGCGACAAGTTCAATCTGTATCCCCGGCAATCTACGATCAACGTTGTCACTTGGAGTGTGTTCTTGCTTCTCAACATATTCCTCGGGGTTCTTGGCACTTTCTGGTTTCGAACATCTCAACGCACTAAAGAGATTGGACTCCGAATGGCAAATGGGGCGTCAAGGCGAGACATATTCCGAAGGGTAATAGCTGAAGGTGAGTTTATACTGATTGCTGTCACTCCGGTGTCAATCATAATTTGTTGGGCATTGACCCACTATGAATTGAATACTTACTATATGGGTGCTTACTTTGATACGGCAAGGTTCTTTGGATGCTCACTCATTACTTTCATCCTTATATCGCTGATGATCGTCGTGGGCTCATGGATTCCCGCCTACAAGGCAATGCGTATCTCCCCCGCCCTCGCCCTCAAATCCGAATAACCTACAAAAGAAGACATGATGACACGTTTAACGATTCTGATTATGTCCCAAGTTTCGGATTTAGCTTTTTGTCAATGAAATAAAATATAACATTATGGATGAGGTCAAATCTCCCCCATCCATGATAGTGAATGTATTTTTAAAACCGAAACTTGAGTAATGAGTCCACTTTAAAAAGTCGATTTTATCAAAATTGACCAAAAATTGACACTGATATTCAATAGGATATAAATCACTAAATGTTGATTTTGGACTTTTTAGAGTGGACTCAGTAATTCATGCTATTAAAGAAATCACATATTGCCATCGATGACAACTATCTTTTCATGCCAACAAAGGAACACTCATTTACGGGGTGTTCCTTTGTCATCATATTGAGGACTTTGTCATCGTATCATATTTTGCACCCAGTCGGTAACAGGATGTGCGATATGAATTATTTCAGTAGAATTCCCCTCTTTAATCGAGTTGTTGGCCGAAGATATTATGACAGCTCTTGGGGGAGCGAAATTTTTGATATATTGAGCCAAACTTTGTCCAGAGGTATTGACCGAGGCCTTTACCTCAACCGGAAGTATGTTTGAATCCGTCTGTAGAAGAAAATCCACTT
>CAYMBR010000101.1:0-5409 GCA_964388725.1 uncultured Sangeribacter sp.
GAACATCAAAAACCTAATCGAACACCAGTCGAGCCGGGTTCTACTTTTGACAGCTACGCCCTACAACAAACACTATTCCGACCTTGCCAATCAATTAAGGCTCTTTATAGCTGATGACCAGGATCTCGGCATACGACCAGAACGATACATCGAAAGCCTCGGCGGTGAAAGAGGATTTCAGATGCAACATAGCGATATCCCCATCCGTACAATTGGAGCATTTCAAAAAAGTGAGGAAGTTGAAGACTGGAACGAGTTGATGAAACTGTTCCTTGTTCGCCGTACACGCTCATTTATCCGCAACAACTTTGCAGAGTCTGATGAAAAAGGCAAATATCTCAAATTCCCTGATGGCAGCAAGTCTTATTTCCCCGACAGAATACCACGCTCTATAAAATTCAAAACCCTTCACGGCGACCAATACTCGCGTCTTTATTCATCCGATATGATAGACTTGATGGAATCGCTTGCTCTGCCGCGTTATGGACTAAGCAATTTCATCAGCGAGAAAGCCTCAGCCGGTGCACCAAAACATATTCAGGTTTTGATTGACAATCTTTCACGAGCCGGTGCTCGTATGATGGGTTTCTGTAAAAGCACATTCTTCAAGCGCATGGATTCAAGTGGTTTTGCATTCCTCCTAACCCTTTACCGCCACATTCTTCGCAATTGCGTATATATCTATGCCCTTGACAATAAATTGCCTGTGCCTATAGGAGATGACAATGCATTGCCGGAAGATTATACTGAAGATTTCGACAATGAAGGAAATATCTTCGGGGAGGATGGTAATGAACCGGCTGTTGACGCAACTCTTGACATCCCCACGAATATTGACGAGTATATGCGCAAGGCCAAAGACCATTACAATATCATCACACAAAAGAACAATATATCGTGGCTTGACGCCAAATTTTTCAAACGCACACTCAAACAACAGCTTAAGGAAGATAGCGAAGTCATATTGCAAATGATTAAGTTGTGTGGCAGATGGGAGCAGAAGCAAGACCAGAAACTCAATGAGTTGGAGCAGTTGCTTCGTGGCACACACAAAAAGTACACGGAGCATGCCACCGATAAGGTTGTCGTATTCACGCAGTACTCCGACACTGCCAAATATATCTATTATCAATTGAGAAAAAGAGGTTTTGCAAACATAGACTTCGCCACCGGAGGGAGTGACAATCCCTCACAAATTGTAGAACGATTTTCGCCAATCAGCAATGAGGCTCCAGGAAAGTATCCCATGGACAAACAGACCCGCATCCTGATAGCTACTGATGTTCTATCAGAAGGCCATAACCTTCAGGACGCTCACGTCATTGTCAATTATGATCTTCCTTGGGCGATCATACGGCTCATCCAACGTGCCGGTCGTGTTGACCGTATTGGACAAAAGGCCGACAAGATTTATTGCTATTCATTCTTCCCGGCTGACGGAGTGGAGGAAATAATAAATCTTCGGGGACGACTAAATGACCGCATCAATGCCAATGCCAATATTGTCGGTTCTGATGAAGTGTTCTTTGAGGGCAACGAACAGAATCTGCGCGATATGTTTAACGAAAAATCCGGTGTTCTTGACGATGTTGACGATGGTGATGTTGATCTGGCATCTCAGGCGTATCAGATTTGGAGCAATGCCATTAAAGCCGACAAGCGGCTTAAGGAAATTATTCCGCAACTGCAAAATATGATTTACTCCACACGCATTGTTGACAGTAGTGGCGAGCAAGGGGTAGTGACTTACACCCGTACAGCCAACGATTTCGATGTCCTTACATGGCTTGACCTTGATGGAAATGTAGTCTCCCAGTCTCAACAACGAATAATGCAAGCATTGGCTTGCCACCCCAACACACCATGCGCCACTCCTTTGGAAAAACATCATGATCTCGTGAGTGAGGCTATTGAGAGAATCAAGGAGCAGACTGTAAGCAATACCGGCGGTGTTCTTGGGAACCGATTCTCAACCCGCTATCGCATCGTCGATTTGCTCAATCATTATTACGAACAACCTTCAACGCTTTTCTTCGGAGAAGACCGTCGCGAAGAATTAAAATATGCTATTGATGACATCTACAACTACCCTCTTCAGGGCAACGCCAAGTTCAATATCGGAAGAATGCTCAAAAACAGCGGACGTTCCGCCGATGACGATATTGTTGACTATGTGCTTGAACTGCGTCGCAATGGACAACTTTGTGTGATTGCAGAAGATGACACCGAAACCAAAGAAAATCAAATAATCTGTTCAATGGGATTGCGCTATGAACCGTAATACTTTCAATACCTGCATACTTGAAGCCGATTTCAGAGGCCTTTTCCTCACAGAACTTGGATGGAACAAGCCAAAGCGAAATTCCCGGCTTCTACCTATAGTAATTGACGAAACCGAATATTGCTTTACTTGCGTAGCCGAACGCAACGGATTTCAGGTTGTAGTCGCAAGTGTTGATAATATTCCCTCGACATCGCTTGCACGGCGTATTGACGCCCAGCTTCGCAAACAGGCTCAGGATTACATTGCCATCTTTAAGGCCAATGATATTCATGGACATCATGCCTGGATAGTGCCTGTAAAGAATGTTGACAAACGCGACTTGGTGAGCATTGAATACGAGTCACCTGCAAAAGCTGATTTTCTACTGCAAAAACTCGACAATATTACCTTTAACCCGGCAGAAACCACAACCATTGTAGATGTTAAGGATGGCGTTCACCGTGCTTTCGCAGTCAACGCAGAGAGAATTACCAAGGACTTCTATGCCGGTTTCAAGAAAGAGCATACGGCATTTGCCAAATTTATCTCTGGTATTGACGATAATGTGGCAGTCAAAGACAACCGCAACAAGCAATGGTATGCATCGGTAATGCTCAACCGTTTGATGTTCTGCTACTTCATTCAAAAGAAGGGATTTCTTGATGGCAATGTCAATTATCTGCGCGAGAAACTGGAATGGGTACGACGAGAGCAGGGTGAAAACCGTTTCTATGGGACTTTCTATAAGGAATTCCTTACCCGTCTATTTGCAGATGGATTGAATACCCCCAAGCACGACCGAGACTTCATAGCCAAATTCGGACGCATACCGTATCTTAATGGCGGTATGTTTGACCATCATCAGATTGAACGAGACTATGCGAATATTGATATTGCAGATGAGGCGTTTATATCACTCTTTACCTTCTTCGACAAATGGCAGTGGCATCTTGATACTCGCGTAACCGCTTCGGGAAAAGACATCAACCCTGATGTGCTTGGGTATATCTTCGAGCAGTATATCAACGACCGTGCGGCGATGGGCGCCTATTACACAAAAGAGGATATCACGGAATATATTGGCCGTTCAACGATCCTTCCATTCCTTTTTGACAAGGTTGCCAAGAAGTCCGATTCCATGGCAAAACTTTTTGCTCCAGATGGTTGGGCGTGGAATAAACTGCGCGAAAGCGGTGACCGATATATCTTCGATGCCGTTAAGCAAGGTTATACTCCCGACTGGAGTGAGCATATCCCCACAAATATTGCTATTGGACTTGATACCACAAAACCTGAATTGCTGGAACGTCGCAAGGACTGGAATACCAGAACACCAGAACCTTGGGCATTGCCAACGGAAATATGGAGAGAAACTATCGAGCGTCTTCAGCGTTGTGAGTCAATACTTGGCAAAATCAAAGGTGGAGAGATTTCATCAATCAATGACTTCATCACCTTTAATCTCAACATTCGTTCGTTTGCCTCAGACTTGATAACCGCTGACGATGCACCACAAGCGTTTGTCTATAATTTTTATGATGCTTTGCGCAGCGTGACTGTACTTGACCCGACTTGTGGCTCCGGTGCTTTCCTTTTTGCAGCGATGAACATTCTCGAACCGCTCTACTATGAATGTATCACCAAACTTGAAAGCTATTGCAGCAAGTCGGAACAGACAAAAACTGCACTCGATGAAATAAAAGCGAAGTATCGATCGAACATACACTATTTCATTTTCAAGTCCATTATACTGCGCAACTTATATGGTGTAGATATTATGGCTGAAGCGACTGAAATCGCAAAACTCCGTCTGTTTTTGAAAATGGTTGCAGTGGTGGATGTCGACTATCGGGCAGACAACCTCGGTCTTGATCCATTACCTGACATTGACTTTAACATTCGATGTGGCAACACACTCGTTGGCTATGCGAACGCCGAGTCCGTTTATGCTGACCATCAGGGAGATATGTTTGCTGTTCAGGAATACCGTGACACCATCGAAGCAGAGATGAACAAGGTCGCCATGGTTTTCAAGATATTCAAGCAGCTCCAGCTGACGCAAGATGCTGATAAGCATTGGGAGTTTGTCACAGCCAAGAAAGATTTGAGCAGTCGCCTTATACAACTGAATGACACTCTAAATCATCATAACTACAATGCTACCGGCTCCGATATTCCGTATGATGAATGGCTTAAATCTCATCAACCATTCAACTGGATTGCCGAGTTCTACGACATCATCCATGGCAACGGCGGCTTCGACGTCATCATCGGCAATCCTCCGTATGTGGAATTTCCAAGCAAAGATGTAAATTATAGATTTGGTAATTTACTGTCAAAGGATTGCGGAAATCTCTATGGTTGTTGCATTGAACGAGGATTTGGAGTAGGTTCAGATAACGGTAAATTTGCATTCATTATTCCAGTGGCAATTACTTGTTCCAAAAGAATGTGTAAAGTAATTGATATCATGAAATCTAATTCACAATATCTTTATTTTTCAAATTATGACGACAGGCCAGGTAAATTGTTTGAAATGTTACAACATCTCCGAGCATCTATATTTATCGCCTTTCGCTCCCAATCCTGTAAGCCTACAATATTTTCGACAAAATATAATCGCTGGTACACATGTAACAGAAATACACTTTTTGATTTAACTCAATATGTAGAAGTTACTAAGTTCGTAACTTCTTACGTTATCCCTAAAATGTCTCGCAAAGTTGAATGTGATATTTTAGAACATATCAATTCTACTCCAAACGATGTAGAAAACTTACAAGGTTCTACGAACAAGATATATTATCGTTCCGCTGGTGGTGGCTATTTTCTTTTAGTTAAACCAACCCAAAGTATCACCTATATAGATGGTAAATTGGAAGATGTAAAAGCAGAAAATGTTATCTCTCTTAGTAATAATGTTTTTTCTGAAAATATATCTGCACTCTTGTCCTCGTCACTATTCTATTGGGATTACATAGCAAATACGGATTGCAGAAATCTGACAAAAGGGACAATAACTGCATTTCCGTGCCCTTATGATTTATGTAATGATGAAATTCTTTCCTCTACAGCTATGTCTCTTTATGAAGATTATGAAAAAAATAGCAATAGGAAAGACACTTATTATCAAACTACCAATCGTA
>CAYMBR010000102.1:0-5287 GCA_964388725.1 uncultured Sangeribacter sp.
CGCCTGAAATTTAGATGTTTAACAGCATAAATTTCAATTTTTGTCATGTACTAAAGAATGAAGATTAAAACTACTTTCAAATATTATTTAATTGTGGAGATGTGTTTTTGCACATCGCTTTGCGTTTTTGGACAGACAAAAAGAGGACTTGTGATTGGACTTGGCCAATATCAAGATAGGACATGGGAAACCATTCATGGAGATAAAGATGTGCCACTTGTCAAGAATATGTTAACTTCTTGTGGATACACGGATGTTGTGACATTGATTAACAAGGAGGCTACTAAAGTCGGAATACTGACGGCTTTTGAGAATCTATCCAAGCGATGTAAAAAAGGAGATATTGTCTATATACATTTTTCAGGACATGGGCAACAGGTAACTGATGTTAACGGCGATGAAGATGATGGCTGGGATGAAGCATGGATTCCATACGATGCGATGTATGCCTACTCCAAGACATATAAAGGCGAAAAACATTTGATTGATGATGAAATCACCATACTATTGTCTAATATTAAGAATAGGATTGGAACATCGGGGAAGTTGCTTGTAGTCGTGGATGCTTGTCATAGCGGCGACTCTGATAGGGGGTCTGAGGCTGTAGATGAATACATCCGTGGCGCAGCAGACGATTTTGTAATTCCGATAAGTGCAAAGCCTAAGAGGACTGCGAAGGCAAGCGAAAACTGGCTGACGCTCACTGCCTGCAGAAATATCCAAGACAACTGCGAGGTCAAAGCTGATGATGGGAATTATTATGGGATGCTTTCATACGTCCTCACCTCCCGTTTTAACAACTGGCAGAAGCTTAACAATAATACGATATTGAATGATATCCAACAGCAAGTAAATCTGAAAAGGAAGAGGGGGCGGCAGACAGTCACAATCTCCGGAAATCATTCATTAGCACATTTCTTCAAATGAAACGACTTATAACACTTTTCATATCATCTGTGTGTTTGATTACTGCTTTTGCACAGGAATCATTCACTGATATATATTCTCATGGTCTTGATCTGATTAAAGCCCATGATTATAGTCGTGCGATAGCAGTCTTAGACAAAGCATACGAGATTGCTCCTGCCAAGAGTCAAGAACGGAGCAAGGCTATGTGGGCAAAAGGCATGGCATTGTACATGACTGCACAGAATATGAGGATGGATAAGGACTATGAGGGTGCATACAAGAAATATGCAGATGCCATGAAGTGCTTTTGGCGCGTAAGCCGGAAGCAAGATGTGATGAGTTGTGCAAATTCAATGGCTGCGTTAAATGCAAATCATTTTGGATATAAAGACCTTGCACTGGAGCAATATGAATATGCTTTTAATATTGCCAAGGAATTGAATCTCGCTGAAGAACAGACCGAGATACTGATGGAAATAATTGCCATACAGAAATCTCTTCATAATGAACGTGAAGCGAACCTTTACAACATACGTCTTGACAGTGTAATTTCCGCTAATCCTTCACTGGCCGCTAGTCCCAATTTATTTCTTGACAAAGGTCATAAGGCGTATCTGAATGAAGATTGGGATATCGCAGTGTCTTGTTATAAAAGGTATCTTGAAACAAACCCTACAGATGTTAAGCGTTTTACGGCGCTTCAGGGTCTGCGCGATACTTATGATAAACTTGGAGATTATGAGACAGCCTTGGCATACAGTAAAGAATGCGTGGATGATTGGAAAAGAGCATTTGCCAATAATCCGTCTCAAAAGTATATAATCTACCAAAACCACTTCCCATTTCAAACCAAGGTGGGCGATTTTGAGGGAGCTTTGGCGAGCATTGACTCGCTTCAAATGTCAACTTCTGCAATAGGCTCAGATTTAGCTTATGGAGAGTTATTGATGGATCGGGCAAGAGTTTACAGTCAGTTAAAAAGGTGGAACGAAGCAGTGCGAGACTATCATTCAGCTGACAGCCTGATGTCAATTACGGCTCAGACAGTGGCCGTAAAAGACAAATTGGAGTCATTAGTGCCTCTATATGCCGGTGCTTTATACAGAAACGGTGATATACAAGAGTCCTACCGGCAATACCTTCGATATCTTGACATGATGAAGGACTCATACAGCGAGAAGTCGATGGAATATGTGAATGCCCTATACTTCTTGGCTAATATTGAGGGCTTCTATAACAAGCTGAATGATGGAACTCGTCATTACATAAAGTCTTGGCAAACTGCCAGAGATATTGCTGAACAGGACTTGCAATTCCTCCCTGCCAATGCAAGGGGTAAATATTGGAACGAAATAAAGGAGTTGATGTGGAATATGATTCCATACGGCATAGCGGCTAACTGTCATGAAGATGATTTTACTTCTTCTGCATTTGAAGCTTTAATGTTCAGCAAGGGTTTACTATTGTCGGCTGAGCAGTCAATAGGGAAACAGGTTCAAGACTGCGGCGATGAGAGTCTTTTAGCAGAGTTCTTGGAAGTAGCCAATCTGAGGAACGATATTGAAAAACTGAGAGCAGACAGTAATGGTCAAGAAATTATGACCCTATATGCCCGTATGGATTCCCTTGACCGAGTGCTGTCTTCAAAGCTTTCCGACCAAAACATTTACCCAGTGGTTTCAACGCCATCTACGCCTGATATTGCCGGAAGATTGGAGAAGAACGCTGTCTTAATAGACTTTGCCGACTATGTCAAGGAAGACGGCGCTCATATATATGCGGCGTTTATACTGCGGAAAGGGATGAATGCGCCAAGACTGATAAAAGTTTTTGACCAGTCAAGTCTGGATTCACTAATCTCCAAGAATAACGGCAAGTATTCTGATCTATACGAAGATTACAACTCACAAGAACTATATGATATAGTCTTGAAGCCATTGATGCATGAGATTAAAGGGTGTCAGACAATTTACTTTGTACCATCCGGGATTCTCAATCAGATAGCAATTGAAGCAATCAAGTTTCCCAATGGTGATATTATGGGTGAGAAATATGATGTTGTACGCTTAACTAACTCAAAGGAACTCCTCACCTACAAGAAAAACAGAAGCATCAATGATTTTGAAACCGCATGGCTCTATGGAGGACTGGAATATGATATTGATTCTGAAACAATGATTGCTTCGGCAAAAGAATCTGAAGTCTCACCGTTGCTTGCTATGCGTGGTGGCACATCCGGACTTAAAGCAAATGAAGGGTTCAAAAAGCTGAAAGAGTCGGAGGCTGAGGTGATAGGAATTGACGATATTCTCACTCAAAGCAGTATAAACACTAAAAAATTCATGAATTCACTCGGAACAGAAGAATCTTTTGTAAGTATGAGTGGCAAGAGTCCTGACTTGCTGCTGCTCTCGACACATGGTTTCTACTATTCCCCGGACAATGTGCCTTCATGGTCATCTCTCAATGGGTTTGATAATCCGATGTATCTCACCGGGCTTGTGATGTCGGGCGGTAATGCGGAATATCTCAAACGGGAGATTCCTGACGGTGTTATGGGTGGCCTGCTGACTTCCTCGGATATTGCACGTCTTGATTTGAGGGGGACGCAGTTGGTCGTTTTGTCCGCGTGTGAAACCGGATTGGGAGATACCACCAATGAGGGCGTATATGGACTCCAAAGGGCATTCAAGAAAGCCGGAGCCCAAACTTTAGTCATGAGCCTTTGGCCTGTGAGCGATTTGGCCACAAAAGACTTTATGATATTGTTTCATAATGAACTTGCCGCTAACAAATGGGATAAGAGAGCCGCTTTCAATAAAGCAAAAAGGGCTTTTCGCAAAATATACAATGAGCCTTATTATTGGGCGGCATTTGTAATGGTCGATTAAAACTATGTTAGGATTTTCACGAAATAAAAGACAACCGGAACTTTCTGACAAGGAGGTTATTGAGGGCCTTCAGCAGAAAAATGTCTCTGTTGAACGCTCATTTTACCTGTCTTGCCAGAGATATTTCAAAGACCGTCGTTCCGGAGTGTTCGACTTCAAGGGCGGTGCGCAAGATGAGGAAGACCTCTTTCAGGATTCCTTTGTGAAATTGTGGCAGGAGATTCAGGCTCGTCATATATATGTGCGCGACAATTATGCGTGGCGTTTCGACAAATCAGGTCAGGGTCGAAAGATGACAGCTTCCCTCAAAACTTATTTAATGGCAATAGCCAAATATCGAAATCTTGAAATAATTCGGGAAGAGGTGATATATGGAAGTATGGACTCGGATCTACCAGAAAGGCCTGATGTTGTTGATGAAGAGGAAGTAGTAACACTAAGAGACTGGATTGTTCAACAATGTGTCAATAATCTACCTCCGCGTTGCAAAGAGATTCTAACCCTCTTTTACTATGACGGTAAAACTCTGGATGAGATTCTTGCGATAAGAAAAGAGAATCAGAGTAAAGATGGTCTGAAGACCGGGAAGTCCAAGTGTATGAAAACACTTACGGACAATATAACCAAGGAATTTGAACGTCATCATTTAAAACCATAGAACCATGTACACAAACTATCAAGAACGAGTTGATGCTTACCTGCGTGGTGAGATGGATAATGAAGCTCGTGTTCAGTTTGAAAAAGAGTTGAAGTCCGACGAGGCTCTTGCACAAGTGTATCGTGAAACAAGAGCTATCTCCGATGCTATTGCCGACCGTAAAAAGAAGCTCGATATGATGGCTCGTTGGAATAAAGAAGAAGAGTTCAGAGAGAAACTAATCCGTCGGAGGAACAACATTCGCCGATGGACGATTGGAATGAGCGCCGCCGCATGTATCGCCGTTGGATTTTTTGCCACACGACCAATGTTTATGACTACATCGTCACCTATTTCAGATTTCACAATGCCCAATTTCGGGGGTGAAGTTTACTATCGTGGCGGTGATAGTTCTATGGAACTTCTCGACTCTATAATAAATGCCAAGGATTATGAGCAGGCTCTTGTCCGAGTGGATTCCCTCTTGCTTGACTATAACAATGAGATGAAGCAATATGAGAGAAAAGATTCATTAACCGAAAAAGAGGAATACGAACTGGACGCATGTAAGGAAGGCTTGGATGAACTCAATTGGCGACGTGCTAATCTTCTTATAGTCTTGGGCAAAACCGAAGAAGCCAAAGAGTGCTTAAAAAGCATGGTTGATAGCGGTAGTTACTATCAAGAACCTGCGGACTCTCTAATGCAAACCCTACCCAAATAAAAATGAAGCATCTATTTCTATCATTGGTATTGTTGATGAGTTTTGTCATAGCTGATGCAAAACAATTGTTTCCGGATTCGGAGACAGCAAAGTCGGAGGTTGAACTTGGTGTTGAAGGTATTCAGC
>CAYMBR010000103.1:0-4664 GCA_964388725.1 uncultured Sangeribacter sp.
CCGTGGCGTTGGTGTGAATTCAAAATTTTTGTGGAGGTCAGAGCGAGGCGGTGGCAGTGTATTGCTGCTGGGCATTCTCGATCATGCTCTTGTCGGCGGTGATGTACATCTCCACCCGGCGGTTCTTGGCACGCCTGGCGGCGTTGGTCGCTATCGGATCGTTCTCGCCATCGCCGACAGCTTTCAGTCGGTTTTCTGCTATCCCCTGGCTTTCAAGATAGTTGACCACGCTTTCCGCCCTTTTAAGCGACAGCTTTTGGTTGTATTCCGCTGTCCCGGTTTCGTCGGTGAAGCCCACCACGGTTATGTCGGTGTTTGGATAATTCCTTTCTTTTTCATAGTCCTGTTAAGATTAAGTTTCTATATTTTTCAGATTTTATTTTTCTAATGTCAAAGATATTTTTCCCCAGTGTATAATTTCAAATTTCAAAGATATCAGGTTCATGTGTTCCGCCAGATTGGCGGAAGTAGATACAATGATAACCTTATACCCCTTTAACCCCTCAACCCTCTAATTGTTTAATCCATACCCCAATTTTAACTATAATGAGGGACCTTGATTCGAAGCGAATCGAGGTCCCTTGCTAAGTAAAGTTAAAGTTTTGTTAGTTGTTGGTCGTAAAAGAGTTCTTTTTGCGGATGATGAACTCTTCTTTCTTCTTCTTTTTCGGGATGGGTTTGGTGTAGATTATCTCGAAGGGAAACAGTGTCGACGGACATCCTTTCTCCGTCACATGGATATTGATGTCGTTGACCCCTTCACTCATGTTGGCAACGATACACTTGTAGCGTGTCTCTGATATCTTCTCAAACTCCGCCGCTATTGAATCCGCCTCCAATCTCACCTCAAACGGATAATCCTTTTCCCCTATGTTTTTCTGGGAATCTATGTTGAGCATGAAGGTGCCGATTCCATTTGATATGCTGGTCTCAGATTCCACCAAATCCACATTGTGGTGCTTGAGATGCCATGCCTTTATGGCTAAGGTGCTATCAAACAGTGAAATACCATCGTAGCTTAGTTTCACTGGATGATACGTGATTGTCGTTATGGTGTCGGGTAGTAAAGATGGAATGTTGAGTTCACACTCGTAGGTCACGAAGTTTCCACTCGAAGTGTTTTTGCTTTCCCTTGATGTCTTGTCGATTACGCAACCGGTTTCTTCCGGTATGTCGATCATCGCCTTTTCTGTGGAGATTGCCGACGGAAGGTCAAGACGGATCTCTGTGGCATATTTCTGATGACGGAAAGCCACATCCTCGTTCCTATTGATGCGCAGTGTGTAGTTTTCTTCCGGAAGAATTTCGATTACTCCCCACTTGCCGTTGAGTTTCACAAATGCTCGGTTGCCATATCTCAACCCAACTTCCTCAAACTGACGGGGAAGCACTTCCCTGGAGTCGTAGGCCAGTCCATAATGACCGTTCTCGCCATATCCGGCTATTGACGAAGTATAATCCATCGGTGAGGAAGGCTCTTCCTCAAACCTTAATTCCTCACTGTCAAAGTTGAATATGGTCGGCACCAGTTCGTCGTCGAAAGTCAGTTGGGCCTGGAGGTCCTTTCCATATTTGGCATTGATCGTGATTCCTTCTTCCGATGGATTCAAGAACAATTTTTCATAATTCCCGTTTATGCCCAGGTGCTGCTTCTTTACATTCTCTTCATCACCCCAGGAGAGAGGTGCCATAGTGCCGGATTCGGGTTCAAACCAATACAGTTTTCCCTTCACCGCAGCCACTCCCTTTCCATTAGCACCGATGCCTGAAAGGAAGTCGATGTCTTTTGCATCAAGAGGCTTCACCTTGCCATTGATATCAGAGATGAGAAACGACACCTCATTGCCCTCAGCGTTGTAGTATCCATAGTGTGGGTCTTTCCTCTTCTCAAGATTCTCATATCTGAAATAGGGAGCGAATCCTTTATGGAACGGGTATAGTCTTTCCGCTTTGGCAAAGTTTGTCTCCTTACCGTTTTTGTCGAAGAAGATGAATTTGCCTTTCACGTTGCCCAGGATATAACCACTCTCGAAAAAAGGATTCTTGAAAGTGACTCCTATGCGGGGAAGTTCGGTGTATGCTCCCTCGGCATCTATAAATCCGAGGATGAAGGGGGTGTTTTGTTCCACTATTGTTGCGACGCCATCCTTGAATGGGAGGATGATATTTTTGGTGGAGTAGAGCTGTTTTCCCTCCATGGTCCAAATGGTGGTTTCTCCCAAAGAATAGCTTTGGAGCAGTTTGCGGTCCATCTTCACCTGCAAGGTGTCGCAGGTGGGCGGTATGGTCCACTTTGGCAATTGCGCCGACATGCTGCCGGCAGCGGCCAGTGTCAATATCAGCAGGTTGATTCGTTTCATATCTTAATAATGTAATCGGAGTTCCGGGATGGAACTCCGATGTCTTGATGAAATGTTATGGTTTGTTGGGATTAGTTGGCTGCTGCGGTAAGAGTGTTGACAACAACCATGCGGATGTCTGCATAACCACTGTAAAAGTCATCGGAATCATCGTAATAGTAATCATCGTCGTCATCAAATTCTTCATTATAAGTATAGTCCTCATAGATACGCATCTGCTTGCCGGCAAATCTCACAGTCACGTAGCCATCGTCTGCTCCTCCTTCGTCCCAGTTATAGTAGAGTGTTCCCTTGCTCTTGTCTTGCCAGTCCCAGTTTGAAATGCCGACTTCGCCGTTCATATAGAAGCACATGTAGGTGCCATTTCTTGAGAATATCACCTTATAGCAATATTCATCATCATTTCCAATCACGTCTTCCTGGTCTTCATCATCGTAAATGTCCATATTCACATCGAATGAAGTCTGCACCTGACCGTCGACCAATGCCTGTTTGGCATGAACCACGTAGTGTCCGCACCAATACATGAAAAGCTCAAAGCTGTCCATGTTCCATGTGCGGCAGATGCTGATGTCGGCGGCTTCGTTGCTGGGAGTGTTGACATTGACATACACGTTTGAAATTCTTCCGTCATGTCCGCGATAGGTGATTTTGCTGTCGGAGCCGGTGGCGTCCTTGAGGTCGATTTCATCACCGTTTGACAGACGATACTCCTTGTCGCCAATCTTTTCGAAGCTTCCATATTCACCGCCCGGCATTGTCAGGGTCTCGTCGCCGTCCTCACCCGATCTTGTAGCCTCGACTTTCTTCACGTTTTTTGCGTTGAATGAAAAAAGTCCGTCGGTCTTCTTAGTGATGCCCATGGTCGGGACATTTGCATAGAAGGTATTGCCGGTCACCATCAGATAATGTCCGTCGGGGAACAGCTCGAGCGATTGAAAAGGAGCATCGCTGTCTTTGGCATTTATCAGGATGGCATCTGCCGCGAATGGTTCGTCGGCAAGATTGTTGAGTTTGAAATCAGCAGAAGGAAGGGCATCTTCCGGAGGGGTGTCGTTGCCTCTAGTGAATTTGGTGATGACATCGCCTATCTGACACGACGACATCATCATCAGGATGCCGAAAAGCATGCATGAATAAAACTTTTTCATATATCGCTTACTTATTCTTATATTTTCGATGTGGTTATGTTTAGAATCTCAGGGCCACATATACGCGCGGACCACCTTGTTTCAGTTTGAATTTTTGCGATGAAAAGATGTTGTCATCATCAAGCTCTTCAAAAGACTTCTGGTGGTATTTGATTTTATCCCAGATGCCTTCCACACCTACTGAAATCAATTTGTAGGAAACGGAAGCTCCGGCCATCATCGCGCATCCAAAACCATATGAGAATTTTTTATTCTCCAGAATGCCGGAAAACATTGGCATGGCATGGAAGTATGCTGCCACGATTATATGATTCCAGGGATTGATGCTGATACTTGGTCCCACATGCCAGCCGTATTCGAATTTATGCATTCCCAAGTTTATTCCATTCAGAAGTGATCCGGTTGACGGATCGTCGGCAACAATGTCACCAAATCCATCATTGCTGTCACCTGAAGTGTCAGGGATGCTTGTCTCGTTTCCTATGGAATTAAGTTTCAGTTTTGCATATCCAAGGTTTAGAAAACTATAGTCAAGGCCAAACTTGATCATCCCCGCTATTGGCTTGGAATGGAAATAGAGAGTTTTTCCAAGCTGGATAAAGGCGGCAAATTGGGTGTCCCATGCCATGGGAGTCCCGTCGGTGCGTTTGATGTCTGACAGATCCAATCCCACCTTGAAATATTTCTTGCGGTTCCAGACTTTTTTGTAATGTTGCTCCTTTTCCACTTCGTCAAGTCTTGACTGAAGATTTGCCAAATCCTCATTTTGAGATTTGACATTCGTTGAATCTACCGGTTCCTGGTCCTGCGTTTCAAGAAGGTCGTAATTGGGGTTCCATATCTGCGCTTGTGTTGTCAGGATTGTGGAAAGCAATAGAAGCAGGCCAAATGCTAACTTTTTAATTGTCATTCTTGATGTAGTTTATATGGTTTTGTTGTATATATAACTTGATGACTTTTTGAAAAAGTCTTCTGCAAAAGTATGTTATTTGACCACAAAATTAGAAAATTTTTCTTGAGAGGCAAAATAATATTGGCAATTTTTTTAACCTTTCTAACCTTTGGGGAGGGAATGTGTTATAATACTATATATTAATTCTGAGTCCACTTTAAAAAGTCCATAATTGCGATTTTGTATTATATAACATCTTGA
>CAYMBR010000104.1:0-4609 GCA_964388725.1 uncultured Sangeribacter sp.
TTGTCAAGGTCGATGATTTCGTAGTCGAGGCTGCCTAGGCCGATGGCGGCGGCATGCTCTATGGTGTGGATGCCATGCCGGCTGCTGATGCGGTCCTTCAAAGGCGTGCTGTCGCTCCCCTCAGTGTCTGTCATGTTGAAGATGATATCCACGCAAGCCTTGTCGAGTGCCACCGGGTCGGTGGAGGCAAGGATGCCATAATCGGCAAGCTTCACACCCTCAGGATGCGCCACGCAGTCGCAATCCACCGACATATTGTTCATCACGTTGATATATACAATCTTGTCGCCAAAATAATCGGCAACTCCCTGCGCCGCAGAGGCCATGGACTCCAGAAAAATGTCCTGTTCGGCAGTGTTCTTCCATATACCTTCCACCACCTCCTGTTTTCCTCCGGTATGTATGTAGGCCTTCCCATCGGCCGAAGCCACACCTATGCTCGCATTCTTAAGCACGCCACCGTAGCCACCCATCGGATGACCTTTGAAATGTGCCAGATTCACCATGTAGGTATAGCGGGGCAGGTGATTGCCCACTATGTCATACTTTATATGGCGTCGGTCGCGTACTGGAATCTTCATCTGTCCCTCCTCATCCATCAGATCCACGGGGGCTATCGAGTCGAATCCATGTTCATGCACTGTCTGCCAGTGGGCTTCAAACGTATTGCGCTTGCCACCGTAGGCTGTGTTGCACTCCACGATGGTGCCATGTACGCTGTCCACAAGATTCTTGATCAGAGTCGGTTTAAGATAGTTGGGATTGCCAGACTCTCCGGTGCTGATCTTCACAGCCACCCTTTCCCCATCGGCCGGTCGGCCAAGGGCCTTGTAGATGTTCACAAGAGCCTCGGGAGTAATCTCGCGGGTCATATACACTTTGGATTGCGCATATCCTGCACATCCGCAAATTGCTACGGCCATTCCAGCCATCATATATTTTATAGCTTTCATTTTTTTTATAATATTGAATGAGTGATTATTCTCCTATTTCGTATAGAAATTCAGGTGCTAAGTCTGCACCGTTAGCCCATTCTATAGTTGTTCTTGTTAGTCCGTATTGTATAAAATTGTCCTTGTCCCGAAGTTCTTCAAAGACTTCACCATAAAGATAAGGGAGTAAATCCACTGTTTTTGTTACCCCATTATTGAATTTTATTCTTAATTGATAATCTTTAAGATAATCAACATCAGATACCTTTAGCATAATTCAGATTATTTAAGTGGTGCTATTTTATTTATTATTTTGCCATTCTGAGCATTTTCCCATGCTGTTAGCAATTCTTGCTCATGCAAATCTATCCATTCATTTACTTTGGCTATAACTTTTGCTGGAGCTGTTCCATTAACAACTCTGTCTAATATACTTATGGAGCACTCGTAGTCGCCATAGGTAAAATGAATGTGAGGTGGATTATGATCTCTCCAGAAGAGGGAGATTATAATTCCATAAAAACGACTTATTTCAGGCATAAATGTAAAATTGAATAACTTTGACAAAAGTAATCATTTTATTTTAAAATAACAAAAACTCAGAACATATTTTGCATAAAAATTATGCATTATGGAGCGATATCCGGTTCCGCCGCGATTGATGTCTCCTCGGAAGTGATTTCGTATGGGGTTGGCTTTTTGCGAGGCCCGGTGATGGTCTGGTAAAGGCGTTCAAGGGTTTCCTCTCGAAGTTCCTTGGTTTTCACCTGACACTCCCATATTCGGATCACTTTCCAGCCGGCAAGCTGGAGCTCAATGTTGTTTACGTAGTCTCTCGCCGCATTGCCAGTGATTTTCTTCCTCCAGAACTCAGTGTTGGATTGTGGCAATCGATAGTATTTGCACCCCTTGTGTCCATGCCAGAAACAACCGTCGATAAAAACCACTGTCTTATATTTCTTCAAAACGATGTCAGGACTTCCCGGCAACTTCCGGTTATTGACCCGATAGCGCAGTCCGCGACCATGCAGGTACTTTCTCACCAGGATTTCCGGTTTCGTGTCCCTGCCTTTGATAGCCGCCATGCAGCGACTCCTCTCCTCCGGTGTCATTATATCCGTCATACCTTAATAACAATTCTTATTGCCCAAAGTCCCCGAGTATATAAATCTTTTGGTCCTGTCGTTTGTTTTCTTTAAAAGATTCTACTATGAAAACACCTTCTACTGAACAATTATCCCTGTTCCTTTCCCGCTATAGCGCATGGCTCTTCGGTGCCGGTGCCACCTGCATACGCCTCGAGATGAATGTAGGAAGAATAGCTAAGGCCTTCGGCAAGGAAGTGGAACTCACCATAATGACACGCCATCCCCATCTTCATCTTCAAGAAAATCTCCTTCCAAGCCACCCGTTAAGCCATCGTAAATAAAATTACTAAAGTTTAGGTCTTTCCCTTTCTGTCGGAGCATCCGCCAAAATCAGCTCATCCACTTTTGTCTTCAGGCAAAAGTGGATATCCCATTGCCACAGCAGTTCAATTCTCAATTATAAAAAAAGATCAGCGGCAACCCGCCTCATCGGCGGCCATCCGCGTGGAGTTTTTTCCCCCCCCCAATCGCGCAAGCGATAAATAACCCCATAAACCTTAAATGAGCTTGCGAAACTTATGCAAAAAAGCAGCCCTCAGCGGGGCTGCCTTGTGTCATTCGACTTTTGAGAATTGGTCCTTGCCTACTCCGCAGATTGGGCATACCCAATCATCGGGAAGGTCCTCAAACTTTGTTCCGGGTGCAATCCCGGTGTCGGGGTCACCTTTTTCCGGATCATAAACCCAATCGCACACGTCGCATACGTATTTGTCCATAATCGTAATTATTTTTGGTTATTTCTATCAATCATTCTCATTTTTTCAACAAATCTCCTGCCAATTTGGTTTTGACTATTCAAATATTATTTGGCAGTTTGACGTAAAAGTGTTAACTTTGCGCCACGTTATGGTTCGCATAACTGCGATTAATAGGGAATCCGGTGTAATTCCGGGACAGACCCGCTACTGTAATTCCTATAAAATCGCCGGCCCTAAGCCACTGTCGGTCGCTCCGATGGGAAGGCGTCGGCGAATTGGGATAAGTCAGGAGACCTGCCTAACGTATTTATTTCAATAATCTCGTGGATTAGATTTTGAAGTGAGGAAAAGAGATTCTGACACAATTGTATCCACACCGGTATTGCCGCATCCCTGCGATTCCGCCGATGTTAAGAGTTTTAGTTGCGACAACTCATCGCAACATCTTTGTCGTGTCCTTAATCTTTGCTGTCTATCATCACTTGCCTTAAATCTTTTCCACCCTAAAACGTCATTTTTTAAACTATGAAATGTGGTATTAGAGTGTGCCCGGCTAAAATTGAAGCCGTGGGCAGTTTTTTGCCGAATGAAAAGTTAGTAGAAGCTCGGCATGATTTTGAAAAAGGTTTAATAGATGCCATTCGTCTCTCTGCTGTTGAAGATGAGACTGTGAAAGACATTGTAGAGCGTCAGATATCTTGCGGACTGCCGTTCATAACCTCCGGTGAACTTCGCCGCAAGCACTGGGCATACGACTTCTGGTTTGGCCTTGATGGTGTAGTCAAGCAACATATCGCCTCTGGTAGAGTATATCAGCAAGTGGAGGCGTCCACCGACCTTTTGCAAATCACCGGACGCATCGGATATAATCCCAATCATCCCTTTTTCGACGATTTCCGTTTCCTCAACTCTTGTGTGGCCGGACGTGCAAACTGTCGTCAGACTCTTCCATCTCCGGCAAACCTCCTTTTGGAGATATATGCGCTTTCAGATGGTTATCCAGAGCAACTCTATGGTTTGCCCATTGACGTTTTAATCAGCGATATAGCGAATGCGTATCGTCTATCTAATATGCGGTTTCACGAACTTGGTTGCAACGCTTTGCAATATGATGACACTGCCCTCGGTCTGATGTGTGATGATAACTACACCAAGCGTTTGCTACAGGGTGGTGTGGATTTAATCAAATTGCATGGCGAGATAATATCGGTAATCAATAAGTCGCTCGAGGGACTGCCCGACGATATGGAGAAATCAATCTATATTTCCGGCGGCGACAAAATAGTACCGGAATGGGAATATATTGACTATCCCGACAATATCATGCCTTCGGCGTTGTCTTCTCTGAATGTTGATAAGTTATTTATTCCTCTTGAACTTGACAACGATTATGCAATCGAGGTTCTCCGACATATCCCAAAAGACAAGTCGGTGGTGCTTGGTCTTGCCGATGCCCATTCTCCTTTCGAGGAAAATGCCGCGTTGATTACGGCTATGGTTCGTAAAGTTCAAAAGTGGGTGAGTCCGGAGCGGCTATATCTCAGTACCCGTACAGGCTTTAAACTTTCCAGTTACAGTGAAAGGGCTCTTCTTTATGAGGATCAATGGCGAAAACTCTCCAATCTCGCATCAATCCAGCCTTCCCTTGCATAGCGATAGTGGGTGTCCTATAGTGGATCTTGAACTCCGTTTCCACAAAGTCAAGCCCACTTTCTTACATCTTTACGCCAGATGCCTTGCGTTTGCTGGCAAAGGTGCCTGTTGCATTTTTTTTTGCTTATGACCCTTCTCATAAATCGAATCTGAAAGCATAGACCCCATATAATTATAA
>CAYMBR010000105.1:0-4180 GCA_964388725.1 uncultured Sangeribacter sp.
GGTTGTCGGTTGTCGGTTGTCGGTTGTCGGTTGTCGGTTGTCGGTTGTCGGTTGTTGGGTTTGGGATTAGGAGAGTGGGAAGAGGGATAGCATCCAGAGGGACATGGCGACGTAGATGAGGAGGCCGACGATGTCGTCCATGATTTGGATGAAGGGGCCGGTGGCGAGGGCGGGATTGATGTGAAGTTTCTCCAAGGTCAGGGGGACAAAAGTTCCGAAGACAGTTGCGAAAATCACGACGCAGAAGAGCGAGGCCGCGACGGCAAAAGAAACGGCATACATGTGAGGCTGAGTAATGAGCACATATATCAGCACGACGCCGCTTATTACGATGGCATTGAGCAGTGCCACGAGGACTTCGCGACCGATTTGTTTCCAGGCATCCTTTACTTCGAGGCGACCGTTGGCAAGACCCTGGACCACGATAGCGGAGGCCTGCACGCCGACGTTGCCGCCGGTGCCGCCGATGAGCGGGATGAAGATTGCGAGAGCCGTGACTGCGGCAATCTGTGCCTCAAAACCGGTAAGAATCACAGAGTTTATGACACCGCCGATGATACCGATCAGGAGCCAAGGGATTCGGGCTTTTGTCTGTGCAAACACGGAGTCGTCGGCATCGACGTCGGAGGAGATACCTGAAGCCAACTGGAAGTCGCGTTCGGACTGTTCGCGAACGGTGTCCATGATGTCGTCGACAGTGATCTGGCCTACGAGTCGTCCGATGGAATCGACCACGGGCATTGCGACGAGGTCGTATTTGCCGAAGTCGATAGCCACCTCGTCGATAGGGGTGTCGGTGTGGACCTTGAAAGGGTCGGACTGCATGACGTGCTTAATCTTCGACACGGAGGGGTCGGTGATCATCTTCTTCAGGGGGAGGGTGCCCTTGAGGCGGTTGTCGTCGTCAACGACATATACATAGTAGATTTCATCGAGGTCAGTGGCCTGACGGCGCATTTCCTTAAGGCCTTCGGGCATAGACCAGTTTTCGTTGACAGAAATAAACTCGGTGCCCATAAGACCGCCGGCGGTGTCCTCGTCGTATTGAAGGAGGTCGACGATGTCGCCGGCCTGCTCGACGTCGTCGATATGCTGTATAACTTCCTCACGGTCTTCCTTGTCGAGTTCCTGGATAAGGTCGACGGCGTCGTCGGTGTCGAGGATGTCGATAAACCGGCCGATCTGCTCCGGGTCCATGTGCTCGAGGAGTTTCTTACGGTCTTCCTCGTCGAGTTCCATAAGGACGTCGGCCTTCTTCTCCTTATCATCGATAAGGTTGAAGAGCCATTCGGCATGTTTTAGCGAGAGTTCGCGCAGGATTTCGGCGATATCTGCGGGGTGTAGGTCCGCAATCTCCTTGAGGATGCCTTTCCTGTCGGCGGCATCTACCATATTCTCGATTCTCTCGAAATCTTGCTCGGTGAAATCCTTCATGGTTTTGGGGTTTTCGGTTTTCGGTTTTCGGTTTTCGGTTTTCGGTTTTGGGCTTACGCCCTCACACGACACCAAATTATTGAGGGGTTAATTACTGATTTGGCGGATATTACTGATTTGGCGGATGTCGGAGGAGGAAGGGGTCTGATATATACGCAGGCCGAAACGGCAGACGCAAGCATATACATGGTCGAAGACATCGGCCTGGAAACGCTCGTAGGCTGCCCAGGAAGTGATATGTGTGAAGAAATACAGTTCGAGGGGGAGTCCATTGGGAGTGGGTTCGAGTTCTCTGACCATCAGGAAGATAGCATTGTCGGGGTGTTTTCTGATTACGTCTTTGTGGGCGGCAAGATATCGGATCAGGTACTTACGGAAAAGCGACAGGTTTACCTCCTGCTCGGCATGCTTCAGTTCATGCTCGGAGATGAACCCTGCCTCAAGAAGATCCTTCACTTCATCGCGGTTGAGGAAACGGATGCTGCTGAAATCGATATAGATGCTCCGGGCGACGCGCCTTGCGCCGGTCTCACGCATATTTTCGTAGTTTCGGAAGGAGTCGCTGAAAAGGGTATAAGGAGGGATTGTGACGATTGAGTTATCCCAGTTTCGGACCTTGACAGTGGTCAGTTTTATTTGCTGTACTTCACCGTTTGCGCCGGCCTTTTCGCAGACAATCCAGTCGCCTTTTTTCAGCATATTGTTGAGAGTGAGCTGCACACCGGCGACAAATCCCTTGATAGTGTCTTGAAAGACGAGCATGAGGACAGCGGCGGAAGCGCCGAAACCGGTTAGCACCTTGGCGGGTTCCTTGTCGAAGAGAATGCTGAGCGAAATAATCACGCCAATGATAACGATCACAAGTTTAAGAGCACCCTCAATGACAGTAAGGTTCTGTTCGCTTGCCTTGTCGCGTTTCTCGAAGGCGTCGACAGTGTTTGACATAAGCCTTGAGATAAGGTTAATGACGGCATAAACGATATAAACATCGGTTAGTTTCTCGATAGTCTCGAGTCCCCAGACATGTTCGGAAAAAGCCTTTGGGAGGAGCCAGGAAAGGATGAGAGCCGGGGCGAGTTGAGAGAAAGCGGCCATAGCCTTGGCATTAAGGATATCGTCGTCCCAGTCGATGTGGGTTCTTTTTGTGATGTAGTGAGTGAGAGGAGTAAGAATTCTGACGCAAAGGAAATATGCGAGTGCAGAGATGAGTGCGATGGCCACAATCAGAGCAGGCGTGACCATTACTGCTGCCGTCTTAGCCGGCAGCAGTGCATTAAGGGTCTGAATTATCCAATCCTTCAAAAGCATAATCGTCTCAGTTACTTTACCGCCGCAAAAATACAAAATATTTTCCTAATACCCAAATATTGACCTCACGGGGCTTCTGAAATTTGAAACAAGATACATTTTTTTGAGATGGGGCCTAAATCAATACAAAAAGCCAAAAAGCCAGAGGGGAATCTTATTGCCAAGACCAAACTCAATGTCATCGGCAGCAACAAAACTGTCGGGGATATCCTTTATCTGAATGAAACTTTTTCTTGCGCCCCCGATTTCAAATAAGTATCGACCGTCGGCAAGCAGGTCACCATCCTTTGGATAAGCCAACTCATGGCCAACAGCCAACATGGAAGCAAAGAAAGATTCCCTGACCTTCCCCTTGTCTGCATTTCCGGTGGCATAGAGAATCGATGGATTATCGAACAATACTTTCTGCGGCTTGACCATAGATTTAGGATTCCTCTCGGCTTTGAAATACAACAGCCTTAGAATTTGAGAACGTTCAAGCAAAGAAAAAATCTTGACAAGTTGATTCTTGGTAATCTCCATCATATCTGCTGTCAATTTTGCATTGAGAGGCGACGGAGATTGAGAGGCAATGACATTGATAAGTTGCTTGGCCTTGACAAGGGTCGCATACTCAACGTTCTCTACTGCCGGAATATCGTAGTCGATGACACTTGCCACCATGTTGTTGACCCTCGTAAGATAGTCCGACTCTGTCTCCGTTGTATAGAATGGATAGAAACCATGCCGCAGGTATTTTGCAAAAAGACTGAGAATATCGGGACACTCACTTCTTATATGCGATGTCAGGTCATTGTGATGATATAGAATATCCTGAAGATCTGCTTTTTCAAATTCATATCCTTCAAATTCAAGATATTCTCTGAAGGAGAGTCCGGGAAGCAGATAGAGCAGGCATCTGCGTGACAGGTCAGCTATCGAATGGTCTATTTCAAGCAGGGATGAACCGGTGAACACCATATTCAATTCAGGATGAAAATCATAGACGTTCTTTATCTGACGTTCCCAGCCACGCAGACGATGCACCTCGTCTATAAAAAGATGTGTTATTCCGTCGTTCTCTGCAAGTTCAGCCAAATCAAGCAAAGAATGAGCCCCAAACCAAATGTCATCCAGCGACACATATAAGACCTTTGATGTGTCCGGGAATGCAAGTTTAATTCTCTGTAGCATCATGGTGGTTTTGCCAACACCCCTGGCACCCTTGATGCCTATGAGACGGGTATTCCATGATATTGAGTCATATAGATTGCGGACATGATCCGTCGAAATATGTTTCAGCAATGACGCTGATTGCCTCTTGAGTGTATCCATACTGCAAAGGTACAAAAAATATCATTACAATAATACTTTTTGTAAAAATATTATTGCAATGATACTTTTATTTCCTGACTTCGTCACTTTTTGGGAGATAAAAATGGATTATACTATAAATCAA
>CAYMBR010000106.1:0-4109 GCA_964388725.1 uncultured Sangeribacter sp.
GTTCTATTCACAGAACAAAATTAGTCAAATTTTGTTTCATGCACAAAACATCGTGCGATTTTCTTCAAAAAAAGCGGCCAGAGGCGTTAATCATCAAAAAATGCATGATTTCTTTCAATATTGAAAAAAAATTGCTATCTTTGCTTGATAAATCAAATCAGACAATATTACACATGAAGAACTTAAAAATGTATATCGACGGAAAATTCGTCGATAGCAAATCCGGAAAATGGATCGATGTCGTTAACCCATCGACAGAAGAAATCATCTCACGTCAGCCTGAGGGCACCAAAGAAGATGTAGAAGAAGCACTCGATGCAGCCCGCAGGGCTCAGAAGGAATGGGGAAGGACCCCTGCTATCGAGCGTGCACAGTATCTGATCAAAATGGCCCAGGGCATCCGTGACCGCCGCAACGAATTCATCGAAATCATAATGCGCGAACAGGGCAAGACCCGCTCATGGGCCACCATCGAAGTGGATGCCACTATCAGCTATTTCGACTATATGGCCACCTTCGCACGCCATATCGAAGGCGAGATTATCCCAAGCGACAATCCCGGAGAGACCATCTTCCTTTCCAAAAAACCGATAGGAGTGGTAGCCGGCATTCTCCCCTGGAATTTCCCCTTCTTCCTCATAGCCCGCAAGGCCGGAGCAGCTCTTATAGCAGGATGTTCAATAGTGCTCAAACCATCTCAGCTAACACCGGAAAACTGCTGTGTGTTTGCAGAAGTTGTCGATAAAACGGGTCTTCCGGCCGGCCTCTTCAACGTAGTGACAGGCAAAGGCAGCGTGGTAGGCCACGAACTCGCAGCAAGCCCGAAGATCGACATCGTCAGCGTCACCGGATCGGTTGGTGCCGGCGAAAGCATCATGAAAGATGCCGCCACCAACATCACCAAAGTGTCGCTCGAACTCGGAGGCAAAGCACCGGTCATCGTCTTTCCGGATGCCGACCTTGACCTTGCCGCCCAAGCTATTCTTGACAGCCGTATCGGCAACAACGGGCAGATCTGCAACAATGCGGAACGCCTCTACGTGCATAAGGATGTCAAGGATGCCCTGACCAAGAAGCTTTTGGAGAAATTCGCCGCCGTCAAAGTTGGAGACCCATTCTCAGCCGACGACATCGACATGGGGCCATTGGTGGAAAAACGCGCTTTGGAAAGCGTTGAGGCCAAGGTGGAGAAGGCAATCAAGCAGGGTGCAAAGGTGCTTTGCGGAGGTCACCGCGTCGGAGACAAGGGCTATTTCTATGCAGCCACTCTTCTCGGCGACTGCCGTCAGGACATGGACATAGCGCATGAAGAGACATTCGGCCCCGTGCTTCCTATAATCGTCTGGGACAGCATCGATCAGGTGATTGCATGGGCAAATGACTGCGAATATGGCCTTGCTTCTTCTGTATTCACACACGACATCAACAATGCCGCCCGTTGCGTGCGCGAACTCGAATTCGGCGAGACATACATCAACCGTTTCCATTTCGAAGCCATACAGGGTTTCCATGCCGGAGTGAAGAAGAGTGGAATAGGCGGTGCCGACGGCAAACATGGCGTGGAGGAATATCTGCGCACTCACGTCACATATCTGCAGACACATTAATCTACCGTTTAATTAGACACCATTTCATGAGATCTCATGAAATGGTGTCTAAAATAAGTTTCAAACTATCGTGAAAGTAGGTCTTTTTATACCATGCTATGTGGATGCCCTCTATCCGGAAGTAGGGGTGTCCACATATAAATTACTCAAAAGTCTGGGGGTGGATGTTTACTATCCCGAAAACCAGACTTGCTGTGGGCAACCGATGGGGAATGCCGGATTTCAAAACAAAGCGGATAAAATCGTGGAGTCGTTCGACAATCTCTTCCGTGGATTCGACCATGTGGTGGCTCCTTCGGCCAGTTGCGCGTCCTACGTGAGACTGTTTCATCCGCAAATTGCCGGCCACGAATGTGAGGCAGCCGCGAAGACTACAGATCTCGTGGAATTTCTTCATGATATTTTGAAAGTGGATTCTCTTCCTTCCAAATTCCCACATAAGGTGAGCCTACACAATAGTTGCCACGGTGTGCGGGAATTGGGGCTATCATCTCCTTCGGAGCGCAATAT
The DNA here is from genome assembly GCA_964388725.1 of uncultured Sangeribacter sp. Lineage (GTDB taxonomy): Bacteria > Bacteroidota > Bacteroidia > Bacteroidales > Muribaculaceae > Lepagella. The sequence continues at coordinate 2,118 of CAYMBR010000106.1, forward strand.
CCCTAAATTCAACAAAATAAAAGATCTCCTGAGCATAGTGGAGGGTATCACTGTTTTTGAACCGGAGCGTCCCGACGAATGTTGTGGATTCGGGGGTATGTTCTCCATTGAGGAAAAAGGAGTCTCTACTAAAATGGGTCTCGACAAACTCCACCGGCATATAGCCACTGGGGCTGAATACATCACCGGTCCAGACTCCTCATGCCTGATGCATATGCAGGGCATCGCTGCCAAACAGCATCTTGGCATCAAATTCATCCATGTCGCACAAATCTTATCCTACGGTCTATGAGTACACTACACGCCAAGAGAGCCAATGAATTCGTGAAAGACACCGTTAAAGTTGACCGTCACGACGCCACCTTCTGGTCTGTGCGTATGAAGCGCGACGCCATGGCCCATGAGGTGCCGGAATGGGAAAACCTGCGCGAGGCTGCAAGCCTTGTCAAAAAGCACACCATCACCCATCTTGCTGATTATCTTGAAAAATTTGCTGCAAATGCCGAACGCAACGGAGTGAAAATACACTGGGCAAAGGATGCTGATGAATACAACTCAATTGTCCTTCAGATTCTGCGTGAGCATGATGTGAAGAAGGTGGTGAAGAGCAAGTCGATGCTTACCGAGGAATGTGGGCTCAACCATAATCTCACGGACCACGGAATTGAGGTGGTGGAGACCGACTTGGGCGAACGGATTCTCCAACTCATGGGAGTGCCTCCGAGCCACATCGTGATGCCGGCCATCCACATTACCCGTGAGCAGGTGGCCGAGTGCTTCCGCAAGAATGGCATCATTCAGAAAAACGGTCAGCAGGCAGCAGATAGCATGAATGGCGACCTTCAGAAACTGGAGGCTGAATCCGACCCAACCTTCCTGACCCGATGTGCCCGCTATCATCTGCGCGACAATTTCATGACGGCCGACTGCGGAATTACCGGTGCCAATTTCGGCATTGCCGAAACGGGCGAGGTAGTGGTCTGCACCAACGAGGGAAATGCCGACATGACAACTTCCATTCCTCCACTCCACATAGTTTCGATGGGTATCGAGAAACTGATTCCCGACTATGAATCGATGGCAGTATTCCAGCGTCTGCTCGCGCGCAATGGGACCGGGCAGTCCACTACGGTCTATACCTCCCACTTCCGCAAGCCGCGTCCCGGATGCGAAATGCACATCGTGCTCGTCGACAATGGCCGCAGCCAGATTTTGGGCAATGAAGACCACTGGCAGACGCTGAAATGTATGCGTTGCGGAGCCTGTATGAACACTTGCCCAGTCTATCGCCGCTCGGGTGGCTATTCCTACACTTATTTCATCCCCGGTCCAATCGGCATAAACCTCGGAATGCTAAAAGACAGCAATCTCAATTTCAACAATTGCTCCGCTTGTTCGCTCTGCTGTTCCTGCGACAATGTGTGTCCTGTTAAGGTGGATCTTTCCACTCAAATCTACAAGTGGCGACAGCAGCTCGACAGCTCGCATCATGCCGACCCGATGAAGAAAGCGATGTCGCAGGGCATGAAAGTGATGTTTGACCACCCCGGTCTCTATACGGCTGCCTTGAAAGTTGCGCCCATAGGCAACTGCCTTCCCGAATGGTTGAAAGGCATGGCTTTGGAGCCATGGTATTATGGCCACGACATCCCCAGGTTTGCAAAGAAATCGTTCCATCAGCTTTGGAAAGAAGGTCTTGATGATCCCAACCCCAACAAATAAGCCCACATGAATGCAAAAGAGTATATATTAAGCAAACTCAGCGCCAATCGGAGGGAGACATACGAAAAGCCGGACCTCTCGTTTGCCAAACTGACATATCCCGACCCGGTGGAGACTTTCGTCAAGACTGCCACTACCGCCGCCGGGGCAAAAGTTGTCGTCATGCAAGATGGCGATGATATAAACGCACTGATCCGCCAGGCATATCCCGAAGCAAAAACCATCGCAAGCAATCTGCCGGGAATAAGGGCCGACAAAAATCCCGACAAT
>CAYMBR010000107.1:0-4094 GCA_964388725.1 uncultured Sangeribacter sp.
CTTAAACATCCATATTCATAAATTTTCAACACAGGGATTTGTATGTGACCCTTTAAAGCTTTTTAAATCGTTAAGAAGTTGAACAGCATTTTCACCTGTCCATTTGTATCCTCTCTGATACTCCGGTATATTAAAATAGCTGCCTTTTTCACGATAATCTTGAAAGACTTGTTGTACGCTATAAATTAATTTGTCCATCTAATTTTCAGATTTATATTCTTACGTAAAATGCTTTTTAATTGCTATAGTTTTCACTCATCGTGTTAGCAATCTCACACATCTCATTTCTCAGCCATGCCGGTTTGAGGACTTCGACGGAGGAGCCATATTTGAGCAGTTCCTGTTTGAAGTCGAAGGTCGGCTTTAAGAAGTATGTGAAGATTGAGTTGTCATCATCGATGATCTTCTCTTCTTGGCTGTGGTGTAATGGCAAGGAACGGAAATAGCATTGTTGTTGGTCAATTACCCTAACTTCTACTCTTTCAATGGTCTCGCCACCGCCAAGGATAATTCCTATAACGTCATTGAAGTAACTCTCTGCATCAAAGCCTTTTGGTAGTTTAAACTGTGTCTGTGTGGCTTCCACCATTTTCACGCGGTCAAGACCATATACGCGGATTTTGCCGTCAGACACACTGCGACCAAGCACATACCAGCGTTGGCTATGAACCTTTACGCACCACGGCTCAATTTCGAATGTGTATGGCTTTGTTGAGTGGAATGATTGATGCGTGATTGTGATAGTGACACCATCACGCATTGCTTCGATGATTGGTGTGAGGAAACGTTGTCCGGATGGTATCTCTTCAAAAAGAATACGCCGTTTCAAATGGTGACTCTCGTTAATGAGATTGTTGACTGCGAACGTGTTGAGCAACCATGAGCGTACTCCACCACGCTCCATATCTTCCTGATTTTCGATGCGATAAACCTTGCCTGCTGATCGGTCACAAACGATGTTGATATCGAAAAGCTCTTTAATGGCATCTTTGTGGCGGTGGAAGGTGCGCTCTGGGATTTCATCCTCGTTATCCACATTGTAACGAGAATTAGCCCATCGACGATTAATCTCCTCACGGGTGATACCACCTGTTCGGTAAATCAGGTCAACGAGCCAGATGTATCTGTTGAATAGTTCTGAAGCTGCCATGATGAATAGATGCGGTTAAGAATATGCAAATGTACAACTTTTGACTGACAAAAGATGACAGTTTGAAGTATAAAATGTTGTGTTCTTTAGCAGATTCTAAATTTCAATTACATTGGGTTCATTGAAATCAGTATAGGGATGTTCTATAAATTAGGGATATTCAGAAAATAGTCAACTTATTATTTGTCAGAGTCATAGATATTTTGTAACTTTACAAAGAACCCCCGATAGGCCCATCTCGGGTTAATTCGGGGGTATTTTCATTAAATTTTTCATCGTGAAGTTAGCAAAAATATCCGAGATTCAGCCCACCCTACCTCTGACAGAGTACAATTTTTTGGAAAAATATCGTGAGAGCTTCCGTCAGAGTGAACTTGGTTGCATTTACGAGCAGCTTCCACTCAAGGAACTTGCCAATGCCATATATTCAAAAATGTCTCCGAAGAAGCCACAGGGTAACAAGCCGATGTTTCCGCCCGAGGGTGAGATTGCCCTGATGTTCCTCAAGCCCTACACCGGGATGTCAGATGACGCCCTGGTTGAGATGCTCAACGGCAACCTGCACATGCAGATGTTCTGCGGTGTTCTCATAGATCCGTCACGTCCGATCAAGGACGGCAAGATAGTCAGCGCCATCCGCAATCGTCTGGCCCTGTATCTTGACATCAAGAGCTTGCAGAAAGTGTTGTTCTCAAAGTGGAAAGGTGAGCTTGCCAATCTTGACCAATGCCTTGCGGATGCCACCTGCTACGAGAGCCATATGCGATACCCTACTGACATCAAGCTACTTTGGGAAGCCTGTGGGTGGCTATATTCGCTGATGAAGAAGACCTGTAAGGAACTTGGCGAGCGACTGCCGCGCAACAAGTATAATGATGTGGCCAAGGCTCGTCTGACCTATGCCAAGCAGCGCAAGCCCAAGAAGAACGCCACAAGAAAACTGCAACGTCGCCTGCTGAGTTTACTTGCCAAACTCTCAGCGCAATGGAACCTCCTTCGCCGTCAGTTCCAGCCCGACATTGATCTGACCCCGGAGCAGGAACGCCGTCTGATGGCCATACACGAAATACTCCGACAGCAGACCGACCACTTCAACCATAAGGAAGTCAAGCACCGCATAGTCAGTATCGACCGCCCATATATTCGCCCCATAGTCAGAGGCAAGGAGAACAAGCGCGTGGAGTTCGGAGCCAAGGTCAACAACATTCAGATAGACGGCATATCCTTCATCGAACACCACTCTTTTGAAGCCTTCAACGAGGGAGTACGCGTAAAGCAATGTGTTGAGTATCATGAGGAACTGACAGGCGTAAAGGTCAAACGCTTCGGAGGAGACTCCATCTATGCAAATAATGAAGCCCGCAGGTACTGCACGGAAAACGGAATTACGACCGGCTTTGTTCGCAAAGGCCCAAGGCCAAAGGATGAGACTGCCGATGATCACACCGCACAGCGAATCCTCGGAAACCTGCGTGCCACGGTAATGGAGGGCAGCTTCGGCAATCAGAAACAACACTACGGAGTGGGACGCATCGCAGCCCGGAACCGCTTCAGCGAGACACTGCTTCTTTTCTTTGGCCTCCACATGGCAAATGCCGCGACATTGGCTGCACGAAGACTTGTCCAAGAAGCCAGGAAAAAGGAGAAGCGACGAGCCTGATAGACAAAATAGCAAAAAAAACAGCTCCGACTTGCGCCGGAGCCAACCTGTCATATCATTTTTCCTAATTTCTCTCAATCAAAGCCGCTGAGAATCGAAAATTACGGGAAAGAATTACAACTCATCCGATTCTCCCTGCTTCTCCCCTGCGTAAAATTGTGTGAATGAAATAAATTTTGTAATTTTGCGGTTGCAGACCGCATCGCAGAGCCCGGTCATGGGTAATGGGGTGGGTCGGCAACTGACATACGAAAAGCGTTTACTCGGCGCTCTTTCTTGACATTGCGAAATCTGGAAAATTTCTTAATCACTGTCAAGAATGCAGCAAACAGTAGATGCCTATGTGGATATGTATATTCTGCCAACAGCAAACGCGTGAGCGTAGTTCTTGGCGTATATCATTTCTGCGTGAGGCTCTGCATGTTTGCTCGTTCAACAGTGATGGGCAATTCCAGAGCCTCGCAATGTGGGACGAGCAACAGTACAGGCTCTCACGCTTTTCTTTATTAAACCAATCAAAAACATAGCCCTATTGGAGAGCTGCGTGGGCAAAAGACTTCACTCATGAGACAACTTTACCTAAAATGCTGTATGTCTTTAGTGTTGTTGATTGTAGGAATAGCTCAATCTTCGGCACAAATAGTCCTCCATGAGGCTACCGACATCACGCAAACAAAAGCAACTCTATCGGCTGATTTCCCGGATCTCAGCGCTGAGCATGGGTTTGAGTACAAGTATGGTACTTTGCCTGAAATTGATGAATTTTCTCAATTGGCTCTCTCACTCGTTTCTGATCCTGTTCAAATAAATAATAAAGGATCTTATCCTTGGTCAGGACGCAACGTAAAGGGTTGGATAGAAAGTAATCCGAATGTGCCCGTTGGGCAGAATTCGACAATTTCAGTTGATGTTACTATCTATAATCAAACGGATATCAGTTTTGAATGGAGTATTGACTCTGAAGAAGAAGCCGGGATTCTTACATTTTATGTCGATAACACTGAAATAAAAAGTATTACTGGGCTAGTTGATTTTCAAACAGTAACAACATCTTTAGGAGTGGGGTCTCATACGTTAAAATGGTCTTATATAAAACGAGAGACATCAAACTTAGGTTTGGATTTAGGCATGATAAGGAATATCACTATCAGCAATTCTACATATGGAGAGTGGATTACAGAATTTGTTGAAGCAAATCAATTTCAATTAAACCAACTATATCCACATACCATTAGTGTCTCTTAAATTTTGTAAAAATTGCGTTTAGTTCATTGAAAATCAAGC
>CAYMBR010000108.1:0-3827 GCA_964388725.1 uncultured Sangeribacter sp.
CCCAAATACCGCAAGGAAATGAAAGGGCTGGATTGGGCGGAAATGTATGATGAGTTTGGCGAGAATACCTACGACACCGCTGCTCTTGAAAAGCAAATCCACGACCTGATGGAAGATGACGAGATAATGAAGAAGTCGGGTATCTATCGCTATGTGCTCAGTGGAGATTTAAGAGACTTATCGTTCCGCGCCTTTGACAAGAAACAAAAGCGCGAAGCCTACGAGCGACAGAAGGGTATCTGCGTTCATTGTGGCAAGCACTTTGAGTTAGAAGAAATGGAAGCCGACCACATTAAGCCGTGGAAAGAAGGCGGCACAACCGTAGCCGAAAACTGCCAGATGCTCTGCCGCAACTGCAACCGCATCAAAGGTGCAAAATGAAATTTATGATTTAGTTTCTACGACCATATATCCCTTTGAAAAGCAAGTAAATGCAGTAAGGGATGGCTGATACGATAACTACTGCAAAGAAAAATTTTTTTTGGATATTTGAAGTGTGCTAACCCCAAAAAAATGCAGAATTTATCCGAAAACAAATCGAATTAAAAATTCTTAACAGATATTAAAAATATCAAAATCCACTTTATCCTTTTGCCTCAATTTCCTCACAAAGTACACTTTTAGTACACCTTACAATTTTATAGCCATTGATATACAACACATTAGCTTATATAACTCAACGGATGATGTGATTTCAGTGGAGTATTATTCATCTTCAGGATTGCGTCTGCAGTCTCCTCTCGAGTCGGGCCTGACTATCGTGCACACCGTATTTGCCGATGGCTCTTCAAGGGTATCGAAGATCATGCGATAACACATCTCCACTTTTCATAAAAAAAATGGCAGCCCATCGTCACCAGACGATGGGCTGTTTTCCATGAGAAACGAGGTAGGCATTTGCCTGCGAGAAATGCCGGCAGCCGAAAAATCCCCGGTAGGCCGAAAGTGGCGACGGATGGGGAGCGGTCAGAACAAGGTGACGGGTTCTGTCGATCATCGCCCCCTTCCTTATGGCATCCGAGCCCCAGAGCATGAAGACTACATTGCTGCTATGATCGTTGACGACATGCACTGCAGCGTCTGTGAATTTGTCCCAGCCGAGCAGAGAGTGGGATTTAGGTTGATGTGCCCTGACCGTGAGTGTGGCATTGAGAAGAAGCACCCCCTGACGTGCCCAACGCGTTAGGTCGCCGTCAACTGGGATCGGAGCTCCGGTATCGTCCGATATTTCCTTAAATATGTTGCGCAGGGATGGAGGCACCTCGATTCCGGGATTCACTGAAAAAGCGAGGCCGTTGGCCTGTCCCGGACCGTGGTACGGATCCTGACCGATTATCACCACCTTTACGTCGCCAAAAGGCACAAGGTCGAACGCCGAGAATATCTTGCCGGCCGGGGGATATATAGTAAGTCCGGGAGTGGAATATTCCTGACGCACTGCGTTTGTCAGCGCAAAGAAATAGTCTTTGCCAAACTCATCTTTCAGCTGATTCTTCCATCCCTCTTCAATTCTTACGTTCATGGTTTATGGGGTTATAGGGTTATGGGGTTATAGGGTTATAGGGTTATGGGATTATGGTTTAGATAGTCTTTACCTATTCAAAGTTCAAAATTAATAAAAAATTTGCCAATTCGCTTAAAATTTGTTAATTTTGCATCGAAATCTCTCCGGTTTCTCTCCCGGCGAACTAAACTTATAACTCATAAAATATAAACATCAAATTTCGCTTAAACGAAATTTAACTCAGAACCAATGCAAAAATACCTATACTGGGTGCTTCTCGCACTCATGTTTGTGCCTTTCAAACTGATATGTGGCGTAGAACTTATATCTGCGCCTATAGCACTCTTCCTCGGACTGGTGTTTGCCATTTTCTTTGGCATCCCATATCCAAAATTCAATAAAAAACTCTCGAAATATCTGCTTCAGGCTTCAGTAGTGGGACTCGGATTCGGCATGAACCTTGAGAAATCACTTCAAAGCGGCGCTGAGGGCATGATCTTCACCGTGGCATCAGTAATCACGGTGATGGTGGTCGGCGTCCTTCTCGGCCGATTCATGAGCATAGACTCAAAGACTTCCTATCTTATTTCTTCAGGCACTGCCATTTGCGGCGGAAGCGCGATTGCAGCCGTGGGAGGCGTGCTAAATGCCAAGGAAAATGAAATGGCCGTTTCTCTGGGTGTAATTTTCATCCTCAACGCCATAGCCCTCTTCATCTTCCCTCCTCTCGGCCATGCCATTGGATTGACCCAGCATCAGTTTGGCACCTGGGCGGCAATCGCAATTCACGACACAAGCTCTGTGGTTGGAGCCGGAGCTGCTTACGGCCCCGAGGCCTGCGACCTTGCTACCCTGATCAAATGCACCCGCGCCCTATGGATTATTCCGCTGGCATTCTTCACTATGTGGTACTACGGCAAAAGCACATCGCTGAGAAGCGGCGAAGGAAAGGATGGCAAGAAGGGAAAGGTTAGCATCCCCTGGTTTATCTTCCTCTTTGTGGCTGCCATGATTTTCAATACCTACGTTGGCAGCGAATCGCTTCGCCCGGTCTACGACGGTCTCGTGGTGATTGCAAAGCAATGCCTTATTGCCGTGCTCTTTGCAATTGGTGCCGGACTTAGCCTAAAGGTGATAAAACAGGTTGGAGTCAAGCCACTCGTCCAGGCCGTAATACTGTGGATTGTGATTGGAGTCGGCTCTCTCGCAGTAATCTTCTATGCCGGAGTCTGACCTCTAACCACCTCCGACAACTTAAGCCCTAAACTCTGACCCAATTTCCCCAGACGGAAATTATTCTTATGACACAAGCAGAAAGAAGAACAATCACCGACCGCGTGATATTCCATAGTCATCCCCTCTCGTTGCTCCTCAGTGTAGGTGCGGTATGCGCCGGCCTTGCCGCCTCAGTAAACCGTGGCGGAATCGCCCTCTCGCCAGCTTTTTTCACCCTCCTTTTTGCCATATTTTCCAGCTGTCGGGCAATTTCTATTACGCACACAGGAGAGTGGAGGTTCTGATAGAACTAAATCTTGCCGAAAAACATGACATCCCTATATGACTGGACTCCAATCATAGCCTACTCCGTGATAAGCGGATTGCTTGCCACCAACGCCAACCTGACGCTTCAGTTTGTGCGGCGCAAGGAAGACATCAAGAATGGAATGACATCCCTGCTCGCAGCGAGAGGCGCATCCATGGTGCGACACCTGTATCTCCTGAATGTTGTGCTTGCATGCTGCATCATGCTTCTTCCTTTTGGTGCCGTAGGATTTGGCAACGGATGGTTTACAATCCTGGTCGTCCTCTTCGTGTTTGCATCCGGAATATTTGTATACACGATGATGAAGAAAGATGCAATGGCAGATGCCATGAAGATCCGCAACCTTGTGATCTGGCAATATGTGGCGGTAATAGTCTTGCTGCTTTGTATGGTTTTCTTCTCAAACGACTCCTACTGGCTCACCTTTTTCGCCCGCCACTAAAAGCCACCAGCCCTCCCCAAAGCCCTAAAAATTTAAGTAGCTGTTCAAATTAAATGCAAACTAAATGCGTAGTGATTTTTGAGGCAATTTCTTCACTCGAAATCACCGAATGCTCACGCATTATACTACAAAAGCACACTGAAAGTGCTGAAAATTCAGACGATTTGCAAAAAAATTGCGAAAATATTTGCAGGATTCAAAAAAAGTTCGTAACTTTGCACTCGCAAAACGGAAACCGACAGTAAGTTTTGCAAAATTTAAACGCAACGGTGCCATAGCTCAGTTGGTAGAGCAAAGGACTGAAAATCCTTGTGTCCCCGGTTCGATTCCTGGTGGTA
>CAYMBR010000109.1:0-3400 GCA_964388725.1 uncultured Sangeribacter sp.
AATCAATAGAATATAACTCGCAAAACTTGAGTCAAGGAATTGCTTGAAACGTGGTTATGACGAACACCGAAAACTGGCAACCGACAACCGACAACCGACAACCACCATTCAATACCGCTCCCGGATATCGTTGACAATGTTGCGGATGCGCTGCTCCGCATCTATCGGGCATACCAGCAAGGCATCGTCTGTGTCGGCCACTATATAGTCGTTGAGCCCAACCACTACCACCACCTTCTCACCCTCTTCCGACACGATGCAGCCGCGACTGTCGTAGAGCAGCGAACGGCAGTTTTGCGTCACATTCCCCTCCCTGTTCTTCGGCGACATATCGTAGAGCGCCTTCCACGTGCTCAGGTCGCTCCACCCTATGTCGGTCTCCATCACGTAGGCATTGTCGGCCTTCTCAAGCAGCGCGTATTCGAGGGGCAGAGACTCCGCCTTTGAGAAATTCTCAGCTATAAACCGGTTTTCTCCCAAACCCTGATAACTTGCCAACCCCTCGTCGAATATCGACGCAAGGTCGGGCACACACCGCCGGAATGCCTTCACCAGCGTCTCCACAGTGCCCATCAATATGCCGGAATTCCACAGAAACTCACCGCTGCGGAGAAATATCTCCGCCATCCCTTTATTCGGACGCTCTGCCAGGGTCTTTATGCGGCTGATATTGTCTGAGCCGCGAAATGACTCCCCTTTCTGAAGATAACAATACGACGTGTTTGCCGTCGCGGGCCTGATGCCGATTGCCAATAGGCGGTCGGCATTTTCTATAAACTCAAATCCACAGAGAAACGCCTCATGAAACGCGGATTCCTTCAATATCACATGGTCGGCCGGCATGAAAGCCACTGATGCCTCAGCATCCCGCGACGCTATGTGGTGGGCTGCCCAGAGCGCCCCGGGCGCCGTGTCGCGCCGTGCCGGCTCATAGAGAATCTGGTCGGCGGGAAGCCATGGCAACTGCTCCCTGACCATGTCGGCATAGCGCTCGTTGGTCAGTAAAATCAGGTTTTTCTCAGCTACTATCGGACGAATCCTCTCCACTGCCATCTGCAGCAGGGTCTGTCCGGTACCGAAGAAGTCGATAAACTGCTTGGGCCGCTCCTCGCGGCTGAAGGGCCAGAACCTCGTCCCGGCTCCCCCGCACATTATCACCGCATACCTGCTCATATATCTTCCGCGCGGAACTGATGTTTCACTCCCTCCACCACATTTATGATCATATCGCCAATCTTCTCTATCTCTCCCACGATGTCCATGAAGAAGATGCCATCCTGGAAGTCATATACCTTGTCGTTGATATTGGCGATGTTCGTGTCGCGGAGCTGGTTGCGGTAGTTGTTGATCTCCCGCTCTATGTTGTAGGCCTTGATGATCTTTGCCTCATCAGGGGCCGCCATCTCCTTGAGGATGTCCTTCATGTTTTCCATGGCACGGTCGGCGATGTCAAACATCCGGTCAATCTCCTGGTTGATGCCGGGGGTGAACTTCACATTGTTCTGAAGCTTGCGCTTAGTGGTGCGGGCCACATTGTAGCAGCAGTCGCCTATTGACTCAATCTCGCTTACTATCCTAAGCATACCGGCTATGCGCATCTTACTGGCCGGGGAGAGGCGTCCTTCCGACACCTTGTTGAGGAAGTTGCCAATCTCTATCTCCATACGGTCGGAGATCTCCTCGTATTTCTCAATGCGGGAATAGACCTCGGAATATTTCGGGTCGTCGCCCTTCAGATGAACTATATCCTTGTCCATGCCGAGCATCCTCCCAACGCGCTCGCCATACATCTGAATCTCCTTCTGGGCCTGGGCTATGTTGAGCTCAGACGCCGACAACAGACCATGGTTGATATATTTGAGCGAGAATTCCTCCTCCTCGTCCTTGTGCTTGGCGGGCATGAACCAGCATACAATCTTCACATATACCTTGGTGAACCATATCATCACCAGAAGGTTACAGGCGTTGAATACGGTCGGGAACATTGCCAGACCGAGTGCCACACACGCCTGTGCCCGCGAGGTGAGCCCTCCGGCCGGGTCAAGGAGGGTGGAGTTGGCCATCTTCAATTCCTGCGCATGGTTGATGTCGAGGGGGTTGATGCCGTTGCACCATTGGGTGATGTCGGCCACAAGGTTCATAAACGGGTGGAAGATTATCAACACGATTATCGAGCCCAACACGTTGAAGAGCACATGGCCCATGGCGGTGCGTTTTGCCGCCAAGTTTCCGCTCAATGATGCAATGATTGGGGTGATGGTGGTCCCGATGTTGCCGCCAAGGATGATGGCACACCCGAGGGTGAACGAAATCCAGCCCTGCGAGCACATGATGAGCGTGATGGCAAACGTGGCCGCCGAGCTTTGCACCACCATCGTCAGGATGATGCCGACGCAGAAGAACATCAATACGGAGCCATAGCCCATCGTCGTATAGTTCGAGAGGGCATGGAGCATGTCGGGATTGCTCTTGAGGTCGGGCACATATTGGCTGATAAGGTCAAGGCCCATGAATAGGAACACAAAACCTATGATGAACTCACCCAGCGACTTATAGGTGCTTTTCTTCATGAAAAGCATCGGCACCCCGACGGCAAGCAGCAGAAGGCTATATTGCGAGATGTTGATCTCAAACGAGAAAGCGGAAATAATCCAGGTGGTCACCGTGGTGCCGACATTGGCACCGAATATCACAGCCATTGACTGGGCCAGAGACATCAGGCCGGCGTTCACAAAACTGACAACCATCACTGTCGATGCGCTGGAACTCTGGATGAGCGCGGTGATGATGATGCCGGTGAGCACTCCCATGATGCGGTTTTTGGTCATAATGCCCAGGATGTTGCGCAGTCGGTCGCCCGCCACTTTCTGCAGGCCTTCGCTCATCACCTTCATGCCGTAGAGGAACAGGCACACCGCCGCGAGGAGCGAGATAAAGTCGATTATCGTATAGTTCATATCTGAATCGGTATGAAATTTTGGGTTTCACTCTATTTCTTCTGCAAAATTAATAAAAATCGGCAATATTAATAGAATACAGCCTATATTTTTAACAATTCTTTCGATGCAGACATTCATAAAACGTCTGAAAAGGCCAAGCGGAGCAGAAAAAACGCGGTTTTTTGAAAAAAGTTTCAAAAAAATTTGCACAGCCACGAAAAATGTTGTAACTTTGCAGTCGCAAACGGGGCAAACACCCCGCGAGCGCACCAACACAATGACTCCGTGGCTCAGTTGGTAGAGCAAATGACTCTTAATCATTGGGTCGTGGGTTCGAGCCCCACCGGGGTCACTAAAAATCAAGCAGTTGGCATGAGCTGACTGCTTTTTTTTGTTGGAGGAGCAAATGACTCAACGTGTCTATCTTTTTGGCATTGGGTCGTGGGTTCGAGCCCCACCGG
>CAYMBR010000110.1:0-3259 GCA_964388725.1 uncultured Sangeribacter sp.
ATCCATAATGTTATATTTTATTTTATTGACAAAACTCTAAAACCGAAAGTTGAGATATTAACCATGATTTCGTGCTTATTGTCACAATTTTTTATTATTTTTGAGGAAAAATGTTTAACCTTAAATCCTCAATGTCATGGATACTGAAAGAATAGTAGCCGGCCTTGACGTCCACAAAGATACAATATTTCTTTGTATTCGTTGCAAGCCATAAATTCGGTGGCCATGGCGTCGATGACGGATTTTGAATCTTTGACGGAACAAAAAGACGAATCGTTCCGACAAAGGTTTTTTTGCAAAACTGTTCTTTTCTCGGAACAATTTATTATCTTTGCAGAAAAATATGTGAAAACAGCAGATTATGGAAATACTTATACGCACATATAAGCGACGGCTGGCAGAGGTTGAAACCAAGATTCATAGATTTCTTTATTCCGAAATAGACTGGTCGCAACCGCTGATTGGCATAAAAGGACAACGAGGAGTGGGCAAGACCACATCCTGAACTTCATGTGGTTTTTACCGGCTCCTCCCTCTTGGTGATGGATTATTCCATAGGGGATTTATCGCGTAGGGTTTCGATGCACACTCTGCCAGGGCTTTCATTAAGAGAATTTCTAATGTTCGAAGGTCATGAAGTCATGAATCGTCTTTCGCTCGCGGAAATTCTTTATTCCCACGAGAAAATTGCGCCATCTATCTCTTCAAAACTCGATGTGGTGTCACTTTTTCATAAATATATGGAAAGGGGATATTATCCGCTCAAGTTTCGGATTTAGACTTTTGTCAACAAATAAAATACAACATTATGGATGGCAAAGATTTAACATCAACGCTAATCCGGCATTAATGCCGGGTAAGGCGCGGATAGATGCGGATTTTTTTAATTTTAAAAAAATCCGCATCTATCCGCGCCAAAAAGTCGGCTTTGCCGACATCGGCGTTGAGGTCAAATCTCCCCCATCCATTATAGTGAATGTTTTTAAAACCGAAACTGAGTAAAATTCCGCTTTGGCTCTTCGGCTTCCTTTATTAGACTCCTTTTCATAAAAAATTTATGGCTGAATTTATTTATAGAAGCAAAATTGCAAATTTCTTTCGCCCCTTATTTAGCAGGCCATCAGTGTTGATGCTGCATCTTTCCTTTGTCGTCATGATAATAGGAGGGATGCTGACGTGGCTCACCCGGGTGGACGGCAGGGTAAGGATTGCGCCGGGTGAGACCGTTGACCAATTCATTGATGAAAAGGGTACGCTCCATACCCTTCCCAAGCCGCTGACTCTTGAGCGGTTTGAGGTGGAATATTATCCCGGCGGCGTTGTCCCCCGCGACTACGTGTCGCATCTCATTGTGGATGGCAGGGCGGAGATAGTCTCGATGAACAATATACTTGAAGTCAAGGGATATCGGCTGCTACAGACCTCCTACGACAGTGAGGGAGCCACGGTATTGTCGGTGAATCATGACCCATACGGGATTTTCACCGTCTATGCAGGCTATCTGCTCTTTGCCATCAGCGGACTCTGGATCTTGCTGAATCCTAAAGGGAGATTCCGGCGGTTGCTGCGCGATGCGACAGCTGTAGTGATTCTTCTTGCAATAGGCATCGGGAACATGGAAGCCGCTAAGATCGACGGAGTGCCCCGAGCCACTGCCGACAGTCTGCGCGCCAACCAGGTGCTTTACAATGGCAAGGTGGTCACATTCAACACCCTTGCCCGTGATGTGCTCCTCAAGATATATGGTGCAACCAATTATCGAGGACTTAGCCCCGAACAGACTCTTATGTCGCTGAAATTTTTCCCGGATGTGTGGAAAAATCAGCCCATTATAAAGATAAAGGAGAAGGCTCTGACAGAGGCTTTGGGTATTCAAGGTAAGTATGCCGCGCTTTCCGACCTTTTCGATGCAGAGGGCAACTATAGGGTGACAGCACTTTATCTTACGCTTGGACCCGAACATCAGCGGGCAGTGGAGGACCTTGACGAAAAAGTTGGCATAATACTGACCCTCTACAATGGGCAACTGATTGAACCGATAACCGATGATATCGCGCTCCTGAGCGATGCAAGGGTAAAGGCTGAATTGCTCTACAACTCCATCCCTTTCACCAAAATAATCTTCATGCTTCTCTTCACAGGATTTTTTGTGGGGATGGCACTCCTGATTATGGGTAGGGACGTCCCTTCGGCACGTGTCAATAAAAAAACGTGCCAAAGGCACGTCCCCGCGATTGCGACTCGGTTGCCTGTTGTGATCCTGTCGCTGGCTTTGCTGATTTCGGCTGCATGTTTTGCATTCCAGTGGTATCTTTCGGGGCGCATTCCGCTTGGCAACACCTATGAGACGCTGCAGTTTGTGGTGCTCGTGATGCTGCTGATTCTATTGATGGCAGGTCGCCGAAACGTGATGTTGCTGACACTCGGACTTTTGGCATCGGGTGCATTGGCGCTTGTGGCGCATCTGGTGGCATCCAATCCGGTGGTGACCACCCTTATGCCGGTGCTTCATTCCGGTTGGCTGTCGCTGCATGTGTCGCTTGTGATGATGGCCTACGCTATTTTCGGATTCACATTTATCATTGCACTTGCCGGGTTGGGGATGCCATCGATGGCCGAGAAGATGCGGCGGCTGTCGCTCTGTATGCTTTACCCCGGGGTTTATCTGATCGGACTGGGCATCATCACCGGTTCGGTGTGGGCGAATGTCTCTTGGGGACAATATTGGTCGTGGGACCCGAAGGAGACCTGGGCATTGATTACGATGCTGATTTACGCCGTGCCATTGCATGCCGGAGTTCTACCGCTACGCAAGCCCAAGCTGTTCCACTTCTACATGCTGATTGCCATTCTATCTGTGGCCATGACCTATTTTGGAGTCAACTACCTCAATTCCATGCACGCCTACAATTGACGTTGCCATCGTCTTCATCGTCATCTTTAGCACTGTCTCCGCCCGGGTGGCCGAAAACCATGTCTTCGCCTACGAATGGGACGAGTCTCGTTCTATGGTAACCGCCAAAGCCAACAGCGAACGTAAATCGTTCATCTTATCTATCCGTGAGCGTATCCACTGGGACGTTGAACGTCTCACCAAGATAGACAAGAGACTGGATACCGAAGCTACCACCCAAATCTACCTCGCCTCCCTCGACACCTCCGTCGTTGACAAAGCCAATGACCTCATCCTAAAGTCCCTATAAACATCTGAGTTTTTCTATAAAAAGTACCTAAAAATTGCTTAATCAATGAAAATAAA
>CAYMBR010000111.1:0-3140 GCA_964388725.1 uncultured Sangeribacter sp.
CCTATCTGCTCATAATACTTGTTATCGTCACCTCTGAAGATGCGGCTCTCATTGGCAAGTGCAGACTTCTTCAGTTTGCCTTCCTTGACGAGCCGCTGCTTCTCTTCACGTATCTCGGTAAGCAATTCTTCTGCGGTTCCTTCTGATTCAATTTGTGGAACTAAACGACCTTGAATTGCCTCCTGAAGAATAGATTTAGACAATCGACCCATAATCTCACAATTTAGGCTTTTAACATACCGCTCTGTCTCTGCATATCTTTGAATGAGATTGGAAAGTATGTCAATTTGGTCAACAATCCTATTTTGTTCAGCAATGGGTGGAATAGGAATAAGTGCATTATTTCCTTGCTTGCTACCAAGTCGTGGCATTTTAACACCATAAGCATCAGACATGGCATATTCAACAAAGAATGGACTCATAAGATATGCTTGTGCGTATCTGTTATTTATCTCTCCAAAATCAAAAGAAAGTATTTCAGATGTGCAAACTCCATCTTCATCAGCAATAACGACCTTGTTCAGATAAGGTCTCAGTTTGCTATATAATACGTTGCCTTTCGAGAATTTGTGTTTGTCACTTTTTGCTGAGGTTCCAGACATTCGTTTCTTTCTTAGAATTATGCCTGTTTCTTTTTCAATGTCCTCTAAATCCAAAAGCCATATATTCGGGCCTATATCCTCATTTCTGATGGAATCTTGCTTACTAAAGTCTATAATGTTGCCTAATCTAACCCATTCCCAGCCCTGTGGGATGTCGAAGGGAATCTCGTCATCGATGCAGCGGACAGCACCGGTGGCGACGGTCTTCTCATAATAGGAATTGTCGTCACCGCGATAGATGATGGTTTCGTTCTTGTCTTTCTTGATTTTCTTTTCTTTAACGAGACGTGCTTTTTCTGCCCGGATTCGTTCAAGAAGGACGGATGCAGGTTCATCGTTGGGGTCTTGGGGAACGAGTTTTCCCTGTATCGCCCATTGAAGTATGCTATTGCGGAGTTGCTTGCCAGTCATAATCAATCATCTGCTTGTACTCTATAAGAGAAAAATTTCGGATCCATTTGCAATGCTTTCTTTAACTCCTTTGAAGAGGGATTAAAAGAGAACATATTTATGATTGCCGAGTTTATAGCCTGAATTGAGGCTTTATTTTTAATCCAATTCTGAGGAATAAAGGTTTTACCATTACTCAACGACTGGTCAGACTCAACTTGAATTGCATTGTTTAAACACATCGCAGCAGTCTGTACGAGGGTGTCAATTAAGTCTCCTTTTTCCGCCAGACGAACCGTTTCGGCAGGTGATGGAACAGTGGTCTGATTATTGCTCTTCGCGCATATCATCGAAATGGCGTACAGAAGATGATACGGAGCATACGCCTTCATTGTAAGAATAATTTCGTCAAGGCCCAATGGGTTTGCATCTGTCCATGACTCCATTATTTTATTCATCCAAAAATTTATAGCATACAAATCCTCTGATGAATACTCATTTTTGAAAAGAGTATTAAAATATTTGTCAAATATTTTTGTTTCACCGTAAGATAGGTTCGGACGTTGCATATACCAAGCGGTAAGCTGCTTACCGAGGTTTGCTAATTCAATTGAATTAGCAGCATTTTTATCGGCGGGAATTGCCTCCCCTCGTTTTGTGGCGAAGTAGCCATCGGCATAACGCTGCTCATACGCTTTCTTCATGCGCAAAACACGTTTGTCGTTACTTCGCAAATCTCTTGCTTTTACAGCACTTTGGGTATTTGTATTGATACTTATCGAGTCGGCTCTATCGCGCTGAGGTATTTCATAAAATCTGAATAATACGTAAGCCTCAGGTTCTGTCTTAACCTTTTCAGAACAACTCAATATGGTGTTTAGCGATTGGCAACCATTAACAACGTTTAGACCATAGAACTTTACAGAACCGCCCGAGAGCATTTCCATCTTGTTGCATATAGCAGTTATGCCATTATGGAAGAAAAAGAATTCGGGACACTTTTCGCTATATATAGTCTTCTTTATCTTCTTGTTTACCGAGTTTGTTATTCCGAGACTTTGGCGAACATTCTTTTGGAATAGAGAGCCATCTTTAATCCCGGGCAGTTTTATACACTCACTCAAAGGCACAGCAGCAATCAGCACATTGGTTGATCCAATTTCTGTATAGAGCGATTTTCCGGGGACAAGTGCCATTTGATAGTTTAGGACGGGATTACTTTGTTCAAGAGAACGAGAATAATTGTCCGCAACCCCTTGACCATCTATAGCGACAAACTCATAATCGTTGGTAGTGGTTTCATCTTCAGAGAGTTTTGCTTGAAAGATTGCGATGTCTTTCTTTGCTTCGTCTGTAAAAGAAGATGTTGTAACCAGCAGGAAACATATCGAATAGGATTCGTCTTCAAGTGCATTGGATACTTCTGCAAGTTTTATTTTCAACTTGCCATTGGCATTTTCCTGCATTTTTTTCAAATCGGAAAATTGCATCCAAACCGATTGCATCTCTCTTATAGGCGCTGCTCCAATACTATCAGATGTATAAAACTTTGACTGAATGATGTAAATTTTTTGTTCATCTTCATCAATAAAAATAGCATCAATTTGTTTATCATTAGCGCCATCGGTTACAGCTTCCTTAGCTCCATTTTTATCAAGAAGATGGATGTTCCTAAGATACCATGCTACAAAGCGTTGCCCATCATTGGGGAAGTTGGTTTGATAAAAATCTTGTTTTATCTCTTGTTGTATTTTGTTTATTATGTTAGTGTTCATGGTCAGTCGATGTTGATTTCAAATCCGAGAATGTCCTGAATCTCTTTGAGAGTTTTGTCAATTTGATGTTCAAGGGCTTTGCGCTTCTTGTAGTAATCTTCAAGCAGCTCCTTGGGTGGGAGTATTTCTTCTTCCTCCTTGGGGAATTTACAACGGTCGAAGTTACAATCGCTCGCCATCAATTCCTCAACGCTGAAACAACGAGACTTTTCATCGTTATCGGCAACAATTTCCTTCCGGTCATTCCACCACTCAGAGATTGGGGCTGTATGCTCCAGTTTCATGGCCTTAGTCTTGGAGAAGTGTTTGTAACCTTCAGGCATATCCAAACGATAGAACCATGTTTCCTTGGTGTTGAACCCATCGGGGGCGT
>CAYMBR010000112.1:0-2657 GCA_964388725.1 uncultured Sangeribacter sp.
GGGCAGCAGCCAGAGCTTTATCATCAAGGTTCGACTGCTGAATGAGTCCCCATATCTGAGTAAGGAGTACCGGCCAAAAGAAAAGCATGGAAATGACAGTAGGAAGGACCTGTTGTCCGAAGATGCCGACACCGGCTTCAAACGAGATAGAGTTGTTCTGTGGGACGAGCGTAATCTTCAGAGCTGTCTTCATCCCAAGGATAGCTTTGAATGTACCGCCCTTGGTCACAGAAATATCTATACCTCCGCTCATAAGGTTATCACGGTTAATTTCATATCCGTCAACTGCGAATACCTGACAGATGCGGTCTGCAATAGCCGGGATAAGAGAAGGATTACCATTAAGAATGGTCTTAGTATTGAATGCTCCCATGATTATTTGCGTAGGTCTTGAAGTTCGTAATTATGATATGCTGCGAAAAGAACACTCATCTCGGATAAGGCGTCGAGAATCGCACTTTGTTGCTCTTCGTTGCAGAGAGACTGAAGTTTGCTGAGAGCCGCTATGGTTGCATCTGCCTGTTCTTCCAGTTCTTGGTCAGTAACTACACCATCTTCCATGATGGCTTTATAGGAGTGGTGATTCATTACAATATCAGAGATATTGAGAAGCCCGTTTTCATCGAAAATCGTTTGCATAGTGGTAATTTGTTAGTTATAATGTAGTAAGAATTGGTCAAATATTATACAATATGCAAAGGTACATCAAATTTTCGAGATTTCAAAACCCAGATGGTAAAATTTATACCATTTCTCGCAAACTCTACGCATGGCACCCGCCTATAACTGATAAAGATACTGTCTGTACTCATTATTTTTCAATTGGGATTATTGTTATCGTTCTTATGTAAATATGATCATGATTATTCGCGTTACGCCTGCATTAGTCTGTATTTTCCAATGGCGATGTGAATAGATATTTTCATGTGTTGAGATTCCATGTGAGGCTTGCGATATAATGTCGGAATGTTATATTGAAAGGAACTTCTTGCTTTATTTGTTCCATATTGTAAGTCAGCATATAACAACCTATTTCATGAAATTTTAAGCTTAGTGGTGTTTTGAATCAAATGAATGGCAACATGACCACGGCATCCTCATCCCTGGCATCGAGCATAAGTTGTATCTCGGCGTTAACATAGTCAAGAAGCGAGTGAATGTCCTTGATTTTCCATGTTTCTTCATCCTCTCTATCATTTGTCGGCATGTCATTCAGCTGGCGTATCTTCCTGTTTTTCTTGTATTCTTCCTCGTCTTTCTTCTTATCCTCCTCGTCGGGGAATAAAGCCTTCACAAATCCACGGGTTTCAATCTCGCCATTCTTAATCTTTTTGCCGTCGTAGTAGATATGCTCTTTCACCTCTTTAATTTCGAGAGCCTTCTTTATCTTAACCTTCTTGTTGTGGGAATCAATTGCCAGAACCTCGTTGAGCCGACCGAGCATTTCTTTTGCCGTATATTCCCTCGACTGAGAATAAAGCATGCATATATTGGCTACTGCCTGCTGCATGATGTAGTCCATGCGGCTCATCAACTTATTGAGGTCACACATCTTGTATTCTGTAGAAAGCTCCCTGATCTTCAGATGCTTCAGGGCTGTCTTTATCTCGATGTTCCCGTTGCGGATATTGAGTTTGAACTTGTGAAGGCTGCTGCATGCATATTCGTCATGGTCGAAAGCCTCCGGATAGATGGAGCGGTCGTCGGTCTGGAGTTTCAGTATGTGGTCTTCAGACGGGTATCGGTCTATATCTTCCCGCAAAAGATACATCACGGCTCCAAGTACTATGACGTTGCGGTAGTAGTGCCTACCGTAGTCGATCAGAATACCTTTCTGCACCTCCGGGGTAATGCCCTGTGTATTTCGTTGGGTATCACGCTGCGACTGCCATGTGAACACTGCATACACCATCGAAATAAAAGCAATCACTATGGCAATCCAGTCACCCTTCCCTCTAAAATATTTTATACCCTTGTTGTCCCAACAATATTTGAGAACTGAATCTTGATTGTCACTTATCAAATCCTGATGGGAATATGCATAAAAGAATAAAATTATTGTGAGACCCATAAAAATCAGGGACACTCCGAAGATACACCATTGGACGGGGCTCTTTTTGAAAAGGGACATTCCAAAGGTCACACCGGATACTATTGCCGGCGTAAGCAGCAAGCACCATGGATCCACACTTATATGGAGGGAAAGAGTCACGCAAATGGCAACCAACATCACCCCTGTCGAAATAAGCATGTTTTTGTTCCCCTTGAGGAAAGCAATAAGATTCTTTATATTATGGTTTATTTTATTGAGAAAAGGTCTAAAATTCATCAGTTGAACTTATGGAGTTTTAATTGAATAGTCAGGCTGTCGTTTGTATTCATCACCAGCATTTAGATACGGTCTAAAAATGCAAAGATACATCAAATTTTTGAGATTTCAAAGCCCAACTTCAAAATTAACTTCAAAGTTTCTTGTGAAGTGGCTCTGTCGTACTCTTTCTCACTCTCAGGTAGTTCTTCGTAGGGTACAAGGCATGGGTGTGTCTTGTTAACATCATCACGTTCCGGACCGTATGTCCAACCGTCGTTCATGCGATTCTGCGACCACACTTCATGCACATTCTTCGCCATCTCCTCTATGAGAGGCAGCAGCTCGT
>CAYMBR010000113.1:0-2539 GCA_964388725.1 uncultured Sangeribacter sp.
TGCGTCAGGATCCGGATAAATATACCTGCAAGAACATCGACCTGCTGCCAAGCCATTTCTTCACTAACAACTAATCACTCAATCCATCGAAAGGTCAAAGGCATAGCAATAGTCTATGATGCCTTTGTTTGCACTGTTGCGAATCCATCCTTTCTCTTTATGGCTCTCTGACGATATCTCCTTGGCATTCATGCTTGAAAAGCGTGTACATACATCTTCAAGGATGAGACGTTCAAATTCCGAGAAATCGGTTTTGTCAATTATGGAGTTGGCTTCAAGCCTGATCCCGCTTGTCTGGTTCGGAAGAATACATTCGTTCATCTCTATACCTTGCAAGGAGTCATAGACCATGCCCCAGTTTTCCGGCACTGGACCATATTGCATGGCTATATACTTTAAACCTGTCATTCCAAAGCCTCTCCTTTTATATGACAGGAAGTCGGAGTAGAACAAGAGTTTGTTCATCTTTGTCACAAATGTACTGCCCATACTTTCGATGAAATACAATACAATTTCTTTGACTTTGGCTAAATTGTATGACACAAAACCATTTGAAGCCGATGGGGATATTGCCGGCCGTGCGAATTCGCCGAGTGAATCTACCCTTTGCTTTATTTTGATGTAGTCTTTTTCGCTGAGTTTGTCTTTGGATGCTTCCAGAAATTCAAGAAACGTATCTTTATCTCTTATGGCTATGATTATCCTGGAATTTGACTCGCTTGGGACTTCTCCGTTCTCATAATAGCGGTATTGGTTTATGCCAAAGCCAAGGATCTCTGCCATCTTTGCTGCTGAAAGCCCATAATATTCCCTCAATCGGATTATCTCATCGGGGAATGGAATCCCGTGCCTGTGACGATACTGATTCCATACCTGGTTGACATTTGCCTCATCAAGTTCGGTTGTGGTCCACATCTCACCTTTGGGATCGATTATGCCTATATGGACATATTCGTATTGTTCCTTACGGAATGTTGCTGTTCTCAACTCCGTAAACAACCTTTCGCCTTCGTTTAATCTCATTGTTCCCATAATATTTATTTTAATGGATAATTCATCGGATATTCTGCCTCGTGAAAGGAAATGCAGATTGTATGCGAATTCGGATTGCCCATGGTTATTTTGATGTATATCTCGACCCACGATAATCCTTACCAAACACCCACATCTCAGCGCCGTTGTTGAGTTCATCTACAATTGGACCTTCAGAATAGTCCTTCCATTCAAGAGACATCACAACGGTTTCCCTTATACGAGGTGACATCTCCAGGTCAAAAAGCGCGTTGCGGTTCTTGCTTCGGTCATCTCGGAATCTGATTCCGAATATTTTCACTTTAACATAGAAGTTTTCAAGAAACTTCTCCACATCTTCTTTTGTAATCATAGTGCAAATTTACAAAATAAAAACAAATTATGCAACTATAAAGTTGTAATATATATTAAAAAAAAGATATAAATCTAAAATTCCCACTATGAAAATTGCTATGATTGGCGCCAGCGGGTTCGTCGGCACTCGACTTCTTGACCTTTTGCGTCAGGAACCGACGAAATATGAGTGTAAGAATATCGACTTGCTTCCAAGCCATTTCTTCAATGATATAACTACCATCGGTGACGTGCGTGAACAAGAGCAGATGGACCATGAACTGAAAGGTGCGGACATCGTCATTCTCCTTGCTGCCCAACACCGCGACGATGTCACTCCCACCTCACTATACTATGACACCAATGTCGGGGGTATGGAGGTCACCCTCCGCGCCATGGAGAAGAACGGCTTAAAACGTATCATTTTCTTCTCCTCCGTCGCTGTCTATGGCCTCAACAAGAAGAATCCGGATGAGGACCATCCGAAGGATCCCTTCAACCATTACGGCAAGTCGAAATGGCAGGCGGAACAGGTACTCCAGCGCTGGTATGAGTCGCACCCGGACTGGAACATCGACATAATACGCCCGACTGTAATCTTCGGCGAGAGAAACCGTGGCAACGTCTATAACCTCCTGAAACAGATCTCTTCGGGGCATTTCCTGATGGTCGGCAAGGGAAAAAACAAAAAGTCGATGGCTTACGTGGGCAATATCGTGGCTTTCGTGAAGTTTATGATTGACAATGTAAAGGATGGCTATAACGTCTTCAACTACATCGACAAACCGGACAACGACATGAACAAGCTGGTCTATCACGTTGGCCAGGTCCTCAACAAGCATATCCCCACCACCCATTTCCCGTATTGGCTCGGTATGGCAGGTGGCTATTGCTTCGACCTGCTTGCTAAGATTACCGGCAAGAAGTTGACAATATCAAGCGTCCGCGTGAAGAAATTCTGCGCGACAACTGAATTTGACTCTACCAAAGCCCACTCGTCGGGCTTCAAACCGCCTTTCACCCTCGACGAGGGGCTGGCGCGGACCCTGGAGTTCGAGTTTGTGCATCCCCGCACCGACGACATCCGGTTCATCTCCGAATAACCCGCCAGTTCATCTCCGAATAATCTGCCACGTTGCCATGCGGTTGAAACCGCATGCTCCATGCAAAGCGT
>CAYMBR010000114.1:0-2375 GCA_964388725.1 uncultured Sangeribacter sp.
GTTGATTGCAGTTCGCTTGGAATTGGCTCTGAAGAATTGGAAGAACGCCTACTCGCGACAGAAAAATTATGGCTCAACTGTGGCACAATGTATGGCAAAGATGGCTTTATGCGAACCAACATAGCGTGTCCTCGCTCTATGATGCTCGAAGGCCTATCCCGCTTCGCCCACTTTGTCAAAAGTTTATGAGTTTAAAAGTTTAGAAGTTTAGAAGTTTAGAAGTTTAAAAGTTTAGAAGTTTTCAATTTTCAATTTTCATTTTCAATTTTCCATTATCAAAGAGAGTCTGGAAAATGATTCCAGACTCTCTTTGATAGGTTCTGACCTTGATTAGGTTATTTTGACTGGTTCCTTACAGTGAGTGAATAAGTACCTAATCCAGCTTGTGGATCACGAGTCCTGAGCGTAGCTTTGGCTCAAACCAGGTGGTCTTCGGAGGCATGATGTTGCCGCTGTCTGCTATGGCGATGAGCTGGTCCATGGTGACGGGATAGAGGGCAAGCGCCATCTTCATCTCTCCACTGTCTACCCTTCTCTTCAACTCTCCGAGTCCACGGATACCGCCGACGAAGTCGATACGCTTGTCGCTGCGAAGGTCGGTGATTCCGAGTATGTCGCGCAGTATAAGGTTGGAGGATACTGTCACGTCAAGCACTCCGATCGGGTCATTGTCGTCATATGTGCCGGGTTTGGCTGTCAGCGAATACCACTTGCCGCCAAGATAGAGTGAGAAGTTGTGGAGGGCGTTCGGCCGGTAGATTTCCTCACCTTTCTCCTCAACCACGAAGTTCTCTTTGAGTTTGTAGAGGAACTCCTCTTCTGTCAAGCCGTTGAGGTCTTTCACCACGCGGTTGTAGTCGATAATCTTAAGGTGTGATGCCGGGAATGCCACGGCAAGGAAGTAGTTGTATTCCTCGTCGCCCTTATGGTTGGGATTGTTCTTTGCTTTCTCAGCACCCACAAGTGCCGCTGCTGCTGAACGGTGGTGACCGTCGGCGATATAGAGGTTGGGTATCTTTGCAAATTCCTCTGTGATCTTGGCGATAAGTGCATCGTCTGTAATCTTCCAGAGTGTGTGTCCGAAGCCGTCAGGTGCCACGAAGTCATATTCCGGCTCTGCAGCTGTAACGTCTTTGATGATTTTCTCAAGTGGCTCATTGTCGGGGAATGCGAAGAACACCGGCTCGATGTTGGCGTTGTTGACGCGCACATGTTTCATGCGGTCTTCCTCTTTGTCGCGGCGGGTGAGCTCGTGTTTCTTGATGCGGCCTTCCATGTAGTCGTCTACCCAGGCTGCAACCACGAACCCATACTGTGTCCTGCCGTCCATTGTCTGTGCATAGATGTAGTAGTTCTCCTTGTCATCCTGCACGAGCCATCCTTTCTCCTGAAATTTCTTGAAGTTCTCTACGGCTTTCTCATACACTTTCGGATCGTGTTCGTCAGTGCCGGGCTCGAAGTCTATCTCCGGTTTGATGATGTGGTAGAGCGATTTTTCATTTCCCTCAGCCTCCTTGCGTGCCTCCTCACTGTTGAGCACGTCATACGGACGTGATACTACCTCTTCCACGAGGGCTTTCGGTGGTCGCACACCACGGAACGGTTTTACTTTTGCCATGGTTTAAATTTAAGTTAATCAGTTTAGTTATTGTGTTTTAGAGTATTTTTTTAGTAGCGCTGCTACTTGTTTTGCTTATTCTTGCAGGCATCACAGATGCCATAGATGCAGGTAGAGACATATGCCGGAGAGAAATTCCTGAAACTCATCGACGCCAGTCGGCTGTCGATCCCATCCAGGTCTATCTCTCTGATTTCGCCACACTGCGTGCATACGAGATGACTATGGGTCTGCTCGGCAAGCTCATAACGTGCCTGATGGGTGTCAAACAGTAGTTTCCTGACAATGCCGGCGGCACACAGAAGCTCGATGGTGTTGTAGACAGTGGCACGGCTTACGTGATATGCCTTGTCCTCAAGCATCTTGTAGAGGGAATCAGCATCGAAATGACCGTTACATGCAAGTGCGGTATTCAATATCTCAAACCGCTCCGGAGTTTTCCGAAGTTGTTGTGAGTTGAGGAAGGCGGTGAATCGTTCACTCGCGTTCGCATGGATTTCTTTCGGTCTGTTCCCTTGCATATATCTGCTCTTAACACTGCAAAGTTAGCCACACCGAGCGACATAACCAAATTTCTGCCCAAAAATACCTTATTTTAGGTAGCACATTGCTTAAGGGAATTTCTATAAATTAAGTGATTGTAAATTAGAAAAAATAATTTGTATCTTTGTGAAAAAAACTTAATTATGTCAAAAGGTAGGACCTTGGGATACACACCGTTGATGACGTGCCTGACGCACGCACTCTGTGGAAGTAT
>CAYMBR010000115.1:0-2314 GCA_964388725.1 uncultured Sangeribacter sp.
CGCATCATGTCCTATCAAATAGAATACTCTCAAATACAACAACGTTCCAACGGTGAAGAGCAATCCCATGAGGGATGCCATAAACTTCAAGGAGAAGTCTTTGGCATAAAGTCTGTGAGCCGGTTTTATCAGTGCATTCTTAACTTGTGACACTAAAGAGAAAAGAAGAGTCAATCCACCAAGACTAAGGATCCCTACGGTTAACCACATACCGAGGTTTCCACTGACCGAAATCAGCGAAACAATAAGAGCGATGCCAATCAACAGCATCCCTCCTTTAAGGTAGGATGGTTGTTTCATCTATTTTCTAAATTATGTTCTTTGCTCCTTTCCTTATGCCATTCATGTAAAATAGTCCAAGCATCTTTATACCTTTCGATGTCGTCAGGAGTTAATTTTTGTACTGGATTATATTCAATAGACTTTCCATCCTTGTCTTTAAGCAGTTCTGGATGCTCGACTTTCCAGCACATATTAAAAATCCTCCATGCAGAATCAATTTTGTCCTTTGATTCCCGTGCGACTCTTTCTTTGTCTCTGATCTTTTCCTCGCAACCAAAGCGGAGGTTTTGTTCCTTATATTTTGAAATAACTTTTACGATAAGACATATAACGACAATTATGCCGATAATGAGAATAGCCCCAAGAATTGTAGAGGTTATCTCATGAGTAAGTGCTACGTCTAACTGCGTTGTGGCCGTTGGGCATGAGGTAAAAATCACCTCCTTTGGGGTGGTGGCAATCGTTATTGTGTCGGGGAATGACACTACTATGTTGGTTAGTGTATCCATTTTCAAATGATGCGATTGGTTCTAAAGTGCAAAGTTACTAAAAATAATTGAGACTACGGTCATGTAAGGGCACTTGATTCGGGCTCGTACAACGATTTTTGAAAAAAATTTAACATTTCATGATAGATTTGGCAATCCTGACTTCCTCTTTACTGCAAATAAAAATCAATAATAACAGCGATGAAAAAGGAAATCTCACTCAAAATGTGGCTGACAGTGTTCTTCAGAGGAATCTGGCAGTTTATCCGAAACTTGTTCTCTTGGAAAAAGAATGGTCCGGTAGGAAAATTCGTTGGTATCTGCATCGGGCTGCTCGCTCTCTTCATTTGTGCCGGTATCGGTTATGCAATATATGATGATGTCAAACGTGACAACCGTTGGGTAAGTCGTGAAGATATTAGCAACCGGATTCAGTTTGTAAAGAAATGTTACTCCAATGATCCGGGTTGGATAACCTCACGCTATGGCAGTGAGAAGTTAATAGACAAGGTGGATTGGGTTGCTGTGCCGGAAAGTGAAGATAGTCTTGCGGTTTTCTCAAAGAATGGCAAAAGAGGATACTTCAACCGATATACCGGTCGAGTAGCCATACCTGCAAAGTATGACGCAGCATGGGTTTTCTCGAATGGTATTGCTGCCGTAGCTGAAAGAGACAGCATACATTTCATCAACGGCAACGGACAAAAAGCAATATCCAAATCTTTCCCTCGTGATTATAGTCTCGGCTACGTATTCCACGGAGACTACTGTCTCATGGGAGATGGACAAGGTGGCATTGGCCTTATTGACAAAGCCGGCAAATGGGCGGTAAATCCTGAATATGACGAGGCTGTTCCCACAGTCCACAACTATTGGAAGATGAGGAAAGGCATTGAAGATTCAGATCTGTGGTACGCCTATACTGACAAAGCAGAGCCCGTCAATATGGATGGTGTTAAGCTCCTTGAAATAAATGATGAACTTGGTGTAATCTACACACTACCAAATCATCTTAAAATGGTGGTTGACTTTGACGGGAACAGACAGGAAAAGTTCCTATGTCAAGATATTGAACCGATGTATTATAATTCAGACAACCGTGACAAAGAGGGTAATCTTATCGAGGAACGGACGACTCTCTATCGTTATCGGATGTCAGACGGCTATGAAGGGTTATGCAAAGCAAACGGAGACATTGTCACCGAACCACTATATTGGGTTGTCAAACCTATTGGGAAAGACCTCTACCACTGTACTTACAAAGACACCAACAGCGGAGTTGTAATAAACTCTAATGGCGAAATCACTGACCTGTAGCACCTCGTCTCTCCTCTGAGAAACACACGTTTCGGGATTGTCAAGAGGATTAGAAACTCTTGACAATCCTTTTTCAAATCAAAATATCTACCGGGTGGAAAAGGCGGTGCGGTTTGACCCCTTGCGGCGGCGAAGACTGACCCCTTTGGGCAAAATAAGTTTGACCCTTTTGGTCAGAATAAAAATGACCCCTGTCGAGCATCGGCAGGGGAATTTTTTTTGTAGAT
>CAYMBR010000116.1:0-2232 GCA_964388725.1 uncultured Sangeribacter sp.
GAAGCAAGAGCCATGGCCGCAAACGTGTCCATAATCAGATTAACCCAAAGCATCTGGGTGACAGAAAGAGGAGACTGAAGACCCATAAAGGCACCGCAAAGCACTATCAAACAGGCAACGACATTCACAGTCATCTGGAAAAGGATAAAGCGCTGGATATTCTTATAAAGCGACCTTCCCCACATCACGGCCCTGCCGATTGACGAGAACGAATTGTCAATGATGGTGATATCGGAGGCTTCCTTGGCCACGGAAGTGCCGTCGCCCATCGAAAGGCCGACATGTGCAGCCTTTAGCGCGGGGGCATCGTTGGTGCCGTCGCCGGTGACAGCAACCACCTCATTTTTCTTTTGCAGAGCCTCTACAAGACGTTTCTTGTCCATGGGGCGTGCACGCGCTATAATCTTTATGTCCTCTACCCTGTCGAGAAGTTCGACATCGGAGAGTTCTGCAAACTCAACGCCGGTGATAATGTTGCGGTCAGTATCTTCTGCATCATCCCAAAGACCAATCCGGCGACCGATTTCCTTGGCGGTGCCGGGAGTGTCGCCAGTGACAATCTTCACCTTTATCCCGGCATTCTGCACCTCTGCCACAGCCGCCGGCACATCAGAGCGCACAGGATCTGATATGGCAACAATTCCAAGGAATGTGAGATTATCAGCCACTACCCTACCATCTTCGATTGTTTTCTCGGAATCTTTCAGGACTTGATATGCAAAACCGAGGGTGCGCATAGCCTGGTTCTGATACTCGAGGAGCTGGGCATCCACTTCCTGTTTTGACACTCCGGAAGTGTTTTTGCAAAGGTCGAAGACAATCTCCGGAGCACCCTTGACGTAAAGGATTCTATCGCCGGATGAGGATTTAACCACCGTGGCCATGTATTTACGTTCGGTGGTGAATGGAAGTTCATCAACGACAGCAGCATCCGCACGGAGTGTGCTATAGTCTATACCCTTTTCGCGCAGCCATAGGATCAGAGCACCTTCGGTGGGATTGCCCAACACCTCCACTTTTCCGGATGTAGTGTCGAGTTGGGCTGTGGAATTGACAGCTATCCCTTCATACAATACTTCAGATGGAGGATTGCCATAGAAATTGGTGTGGGCGACCTGCATACGGTTTTTGGTCAGTGTGCCGGTTTTATCAGTACAAATTACCGTGGTTGCACCCATTGTCTCGCAGGCGTGCATTTTGCGAACAAGGTTGTTGGTCTTCAGCATCTTCCGCATCGAGAGGGCAAGAGAAAGGGTCACAGCCATCGGAAGACCTTCCGGAACAGCCACTACGATTAGGGTTACGGCAATCATGATGGTCTGGAGGAAATAGGCTATGAACGACATCCAGTCAAAATCCGGAACATTGATGAAATACATCACAATTCTGCCTACAATGATAAGTGCCGCTATGGTGTAGGAAGCCCAGGTAATCAATTTGCCAAGTCGTCCGAGTTGCTCGTTGAGTGGGGTCTTAACGCTGTCGTCAATCTGAGATGCGACGAAGACTTTGCCGTTTTCCGTGTTGTCGCCGACGGCAGTGACTTCCATCACTCCATGACCTTCCATCACCTTGGTGCCGCGCATCACTACATTGCTTGGGAATGTAGCATCGGGGTCGAACAGCTCTTTGTCTGTGGTTTTATGGGCTATCGGTTCTCCGGTCAGGGTTGATTCGTCGACATTGAGCGACACAGCCTCAAGGAGAGTGCCATCGGCGGGGATTTCCTCGCCGGTGTTGAGGATTACGATGTCGCCAACCACAATGTCTTTTTTGGGGACGCGGGTGACATTACCGTTGCGGACAACTTGGACCGGTTCATCGTCGTTGACCTGGTTGAGCAAAGCAAATTCTTTGTCGGCCCTATTTTCAAAATAGAAAGCAAGACCGGTGGCGAGGAGTATGGCAATGAAAATACCGACCGGTTCGAAGAAAACCTCCCCTCCTTGGTGAAGTCCCCAGTATTCATAGCATGAGATGCCGATAGAGAGCAATCCGGCGATCATCAGCACTATAATAAGTGGATCGGAGAATTTACGGAGGAATTGCTTCCAGAGGGGTTCCTTTTCAGGGGGAGTCAGAATATTGACGCCATATTTCTGGCGGTTTTCGATGACTTGAGAGTCAGAGAGACCGGAGTAGATTCTATTTTGAGCCATTTTAATGGTGATAAGGGTTCATTATAGTTTCTACAATAATAAGAGGGTAATTGTTTTGAAAGCACACCAAAAT
>CAYMBR010000117.1:0-2146 GCA_964388725.1 uncultured Sangeribacter sp.
GATCGTTTGGCACATAAATAGCCTTACTGTCTTTCGTGACAACCGGTATGTCGGTCTGCACCGGGTAAGCCTCCTCCGGATTAAGTGCAATGACTCCAGACTGTGAAGGGTCGTTCTGCGCAGCAGCAGTAAAGGCTGCCACTGCAAGAATCATAGTAACAAATTGGTTTTTCATGGTTAGTCTGTATCTTTATAAAAATCCCACGGACATATGATTAGTCTGCTTTGTTATTCTATTAGCCAGCCGGTGAAGCGACGTGTTTCGGTTGAGAAGTTTGCCCCGATCTTGATTATCTTCCGATTGTCGGTCTGGAATTGGAGAGGGTATTCCTTATCGTCAATCTGGCGCATTGCCTCTTCGGGAGTGCTGTCTACCTTCAACTCTATCACGTAGCGGTATTTGTCGGTGGTAATCAGCAGATCGATACGGCCATCAGATGTCTTATATTCTGTTTTAACCCGTATACCCAGCAATATCATAAGCGCATATGTGACGTTATGCAGATTATTCTCATTCTCAATACGCATCTCGTAGGAATAACCGGCAAAGAGACTCTGCAGACGCTTCATGAAGCCCTCGGCATTCCCGGAAATCACATCCTTAACAAACTGACTGATTTCAAACGGCACCTTATCCTTGCTGATGGAAGAGAATTTTGGAAGCAGATATTCCAGAAAACCTTTTTTCACCTCACTGTTGGGCAATCCGAGTGTGTAAAGATTTGAGAAATCGTCATAATCTTTGATGGTCAGATAGCCGGTCTGATACAGCAATGGCAAAGGGTTGTTGCTATCCACATCAATACCAAGGAGCTGCGTCTCATCCACTTCTGAAGTGAATAAGGATTCAATGTTATCAAAGTTGCCCTTCATTCCTTTCCACAATATTGTAGGCATACCACCAGAGACTATCCAGAAATTCGTCAATCGCTTCTCATCCATAGAACTAAGCAGAGAGAAAGGATTGTAGATATCCGGGCATTTAGCGGAAAAATGGTATCCATCATACCATTTTTTTAGCGATTTCAAGACATCATCTTTGGTGATGTTATTCTCTTCAGCATATTCTTTTATGCCATCCTGGAAATTATCAATAAGTTCTTGTCGCGTTATGCCGCATATTGCAGCGAAATCGTTCCTAAAAGATATGTCCTTAATGTTGTTGAGACCTGAGAATACGCTAACCTTACCGAAGCGGCTGACTCCCGTCAAGAACACGAGCCGGATATAGTCGGCGCTGCTTTTGAAATTGGAATATATGGCAGAGAGTTGAGTGCGGTAACTTTCAAACAATCTGGGATTGTCAAGAGTAGCTACCAATGGACTGTCATATTCATCTACGAGTATGACCACCCTCCGTCCAGTTTTTTTATAAGCTTGCTCTATTATGTTACTGAAACGTGATGAGACATCTTCTGCTATGAATTCCGGTTTATATTCTTGCTCCCATTTGATCAGGTGATTATTAAAAGCTTCTTCAAGTGCTCCGGGTTGTTTATAGTCCCACATATTCAGGGCAATGTGAAGCACAGGGTGGGGTTGCCAATCCCAGTCCATAGTGTCAGCGTAGAGCCCCTTGAAAAGCGCTCGTTGACCTTCGAAGAAGCATTTGAGAGTGGAGAGAAAAAGGCTCTTGCCAAAACGGCGTGGACGACCCAGGAAGTAATATTGACTTCCATTTACAATTTTCTCAATATATTGTGTCTTGTCGACGTATAGGAACCCTCCCTCACGAAGCACTTTGAAGGATTGTTCACCTACTCCATATTTAACGTGATTAGCCATAAACTCATTGGTATTTATTTTATCAGCCAGCCGGTGAAGCGGCGGGATTCGGTTGAGAAGTTTGCCCCGATCTTGATTATCTTCCGATTGTCAGTCTGGAATTGGAGAGGGTATTCCTTGTCGTCAATCTGGCGCATTGCCTCTTCGGGAGTGCTGTCTACCTTCAACTCTATCACGTAGCGGTATTTATCAGTGGTAATCAGCAAGTCAATGCGGCCATCAGACGTCTTATGTTCTGTATTCACGTTGATGCCAAGGAGGAGAAGAAGCATGAATATGACATTATGAAAATTGTTCTCATTCTCTATACGCATCTCGTAGGAATAACCGGCAAAGAGGCTCTGCAACTGCTTCATGAAGC
>CAYMBR010000118.1:0-2088 GCA_964388725.1 uncultured Sangeribacter sp.
CTAAACTCTAAACCCTAAACTCTTAACTCTAACCCAATATTATGGCAAAAGTAAAACCCTTCAAGGGCGTTCGCCCTCCTAAAAATCTCGTGGAGCAGATCGCTTCCCGCCCCTACGATGTGCTAAACTCTGAAGAAGCCCGCAAAGAGGCTGAAGGCAACGAAAAATCACTCTACCACATCATAAAACCCGAAATTGACTTCGCTCCCGGTTTCGACGAACATGATCCCGCCGTATATGACAAGGCAGTGGAAAACTACCGCAAGTTCCGCGAAAATGGCTGGCTCGTACAGGACGACAAGGAAAACTACTATATCTATGCGCAGACCATGAACGGCCGCACACAGTATGGTTTCGTGGTTGCTGCCTGGGTCGGCGACTATATGAACGGCCGCATCAAGAAGCATGAGCTTACGCGCCGCGACAAGGAGGAAGACCGCATGAAGCATGTCCGCTGCAACAACGCAAACATCGAACCCGTATTCTTCGCTTTCCCCGACAATGCCGACCTTCAGCAGATTATAGATGATGTCACCAAAGGCGAACCTGAATATGACTTTGTGGCCCCCGACGGTTTCGGCCATACTTTCTGGGTTATCGACAATCCCGATACCATTGTCAAGGTGACAGAGGAATTTGCAAAAATTCCCAACCTATACATCGCCGACGGTCATCACCGCAGTGCAGCCGCAGCCCTTGTAGGCAACGAGAAGGCAAAGAATAATCCCAACCATCGTGGCGACGAGGAATACAACTATTTCATGGCAGTGGCATTCCCCGCTTCTCACCTCCGCATCATTGACTACAACCGCGTGGTAAAAGACCTAAACGGCCTGACCGAAGAGCAGTTTCTCGACCGCATCCGCCAAAACTTCGACGTGGAGGAGAAAGGGGAGGAGATATATACCCCGGCACGCCTTCACAACTTCTCGCTCTACCTCGGCGGCAAATGGTATTCGCTGACAGCGAAGCCCGGCACCTACAACGACAACGACCCGATCGGAGTACTCGACGTGACCGTCTCTTCCGACCTCATCCTGCGCGACATTCTCGGCATCACCGACCTCCGCAGCGACAAGCGCATAGACTTCGTCGGTGGTATACGCGGACTCGGCGAATTGAAACGCCGTGTCGACAGCGGCGAGATGAAGATGGCCCTCGCCCTCTATCCCGTCACTATGTCGCAGCTCATCGACATTGCCGATTCCGGCAACATCATGCCACCCAAGACCACTTGGTTCGAGCCGAAGCTCCGCTCCGGCCTCGTCATCCACAACCTCGACTAATCCCCTCCACTCCCCTCGTAATACAGTCAGGGCTGCGATGCCATTAGCATCGCAGCCCTGACTGTTTGCATAGGCATTATTCGAGGTTCTCCTAATTATCGAAATTCTAACCCCAAAGCTCTTTATCTATAAGCCGGACATATTGCCGCCCATCGTATCGCCGATAACTTATGAATATGTCATATTTTGATGTCATCTATGTGGATTGATTAATCTGCAACAAAGTTACCTATTTTTTCTTATTATCGAAATTTTTAAACCATAAAAACAAACACTGAATAACGTTGGAACTGGAACACATGTGTCTGAAAAGCAAATATGCAGAATATAAAGACTCCATTTATATCAATAGTCTGATAATTGTTCCTTGAATTCAGAATATCTGGTTTGTTCATAGGCTGGTTCTATCTCAATAATTTTACTAAGTATGTTTTTCGCTTCTGGAATTTTACCTTCTTCAATGTAGAGTATCCCTTTTTGTTCCAATATTTCAATTTTGGATGGATCATAAGCAATTGCTATATCTAAGGCATCATGCGCTTTCTTGTAATCTTTATATATGCTTGAATATATTGAAGCTTGATTGCGTTTCATCGCAATTGCATGTTTTACATACTTTTCATTGGTAGATGATGACAATTTAAATAAGTCATGTGCCTTTTGCAAATATTCCAAAGCTTCAGGATAAGACTCAATATTGGTCAGTGATGATGCTAATTTTCGATAAGCTTCTGCAATATTAATGGTGTTAAGTGGTGTTGCATCCATATTATAAAGTTTTTCTCTGATATCTTTGGAAAGA
>CAYMBR010000119.1:0-2013 GCA_964388725.1 uncultured Sangeribacter sp.
CCAGCCGTTCCAGAAGTTTTCCAATGCGCTGACGAAATTGGATCGCTTGGAATCCATCCATGGCATTTCATCGATGAACACAACTTTTTCCCTTTCTGACGGAAGCGATTCAAGATATTGCTCCAGGGCATCAAATGCCTCGAACCAGTCCTCGAATTCCGGGTATTTCTTTTTTGAGTATTTCCTTAGTGCCTTTGAAAAACTGCGCAGCTGTTCTCTTGTGCGAAGATTGTGTCCTCCCACAAACTTGAAGTCGAACTTACCCCCAAAGAATCTGTCAACAAGATAGGTCTTTCCTATTCGCCTGCGTCCACAGATAATCACGAATTCCGATTTGTCGGATTCCATACATCTGGTAAGTTCCTCACATTCTCGCTGTCGCGCTATAAGATTAGATGCCATGTTTTATGATTTATGAGTGCACAGATAGCGAAAAAGGGGGAGATAAACATATTCATCACGAAAAACAACTTTTTAAGATAGTGATGGGCTTATAAAAGTTATTTTGGGGGAATATAGAAACATGTCATTCTTCCTACGCAAGTCAGGAGAAGATACCGGGGATAATCGCCAGTATGAGGAACGGACTGCCAAACTCAAAGCCGACGTACCTATACTCGAAGGCATAATGTCAAAGACGTGGGGCAAGGAGGACAAGTTGAAGCAACTCAAATCCGAACTTGCAGCCCTCGACCGCAAGATTACCGCTGAACTTGCTCCGAAGCAGGATGAGAAGGACGGCACGGAGAATAAACAGGAGCAATCCCAACAGCCTCAGACTGGAGTCAAGCCGGAAACGACTTCAAACACAGTTGTCGTTCAGCCGACCAATACCGAGCAAGGGCATAAACCCTCAATGGTGGCAGAGCTTTTTTGTTATTTTGTTTTATTTACTTGATGTAAGATTTTCCCTTTGGAGTCAATCATGGATAGACGTAGCCAGTGTGAGTCAGCACTGATGATAGAGAAACCGGGTTCGCCACTTACAAATACAGCACCTTCAACCTTATTGACTTTTTCCCGTGACTGAGAACCTGAACTATTGACAACGTAGTCAATGCCATTCTTATGTATATGTTGGAAATTATGGATATGTCCACCAATATACATATCTACTTTATGGCGGTTGAGAATCGTTCCGACCTTACTTTGCATATCTGAGCGTTCACTCTCATCTTTTGGAGTATCAGCATAGATAGGATGATGACCGGCAACTATAATCCAATCCTCAGTTGCTTTTGCTAATTCATTATCAAGCCACTCAAGTTGCTCATCCACGTCTTGTTTAGAAGCATCAGGATATTTTTCGGGATCATTATGATATTTGTCAATTATTGGAGTGGTATCAATGAATATCACTTTCACTGTTGTTCCTTTACCGTTAAATGTCTTAGAATAATATCTGGCAGACATATCCCAGCGGCGACTTACTTTTGAGTAGTCGATTAGAGCCTGCGAATTTCCGCGATATTCGTGGTTACCGCATATAGCGTTCCAAGGCACCTGAAGTTCCGGATGCTTGTAGATATTCTCGAAGTTTGATTGCCACAAGGGGTCATAGACACTCTGAACTCCCATATAATGATGGGTATCACCGAGAGCAAGCATAGCCTCAGGCCCGATAACCTCAGCCATTTCTCCCATCAAGGAGGCTATTGGCTTCTGTTCATCATAACCCACACGTCCAAGGTCGCTACTAACAAATAGATTAACAGGGGCTTTTAGTTCTTCCCACTTCTTTTTGTCATAGGAGGAGATTTCTTGCCGGGAGTTAGCAAGGCTCTCAAATTTGGTGTCGGGCTCGCCCTGATTCTGGGCGAAGGCTACGAGACCAATCGCCAGAAGAACTACAGAAATATTTTTTCGTATCATAATAATTTAGATATTTACTTTGAAGCCTGCGTTAAACTTCACACCATAGTATTCCTGTTGCATTGTACGATCTTTTGTCCCCTGATAGTATCGTAGAGGCTGGTTGAGAAGGTTGGTGCAATCTGCGAAAATAGT
The DNA here is from genome assembly GCA_964388725.1 of uncultured Sangeribacter sp. Lineage (GTDB taxonomy): Bacteria > Bacteroidota > Bacteroidia > Bacteroidales > Muribaculaceae > Lepagella. The sequence continues at coordinate 2,008 of CAYMBR010000119.1, forward strand.
GAACTT
>CAYMBR010000120.1:0-1779 GCA_964388725.1 uncultured Sangeribacter sp.
TTCCCGCCCCGAATCGTATATACATGGATAATTGACGGATTTTTAGAGTGTAATGGTCATGGCGCTATAAGATTACACGACATTTGCACAACCAGTTTATTGTCGAATAATATTCAGGTCTTTGTCGACCTGGTATTGGGGTTGGTCGAAAGAGAGGCATAGCAGCCTGAAAAGGTCAGGAATCTGCAACTTGGAGTAATGTTCCACCGCCGCGCTCCCGACCTCATGAAGTCCGGTGGCATACATGTTGATCTGGATTTTGCTCGCAATGTCGATGTGGGTCTTTCGGCATAATTTAGACGTGGCAAGTTGATAAAGCGGAATGCCCTCCATCTTTTGCGTGGCTTCATTATATCTGCTTATGGGGCGGTTGATTTTGCAATGTCTCAGCAATTGCTTGATTTTCTCATTGTATATGATTCTTCCCTTTGCCTCACACCGACTAAAAACATCAAACCGGAATTTTCTTCGTCTGATTATGTCAATGGCAAAAAGCATTATAGGCGTGGTTTTCTCCTTTCTTCCCGTAGCAGTCTTTGCAGTCTTCCTTGCTATATAATGCAGATATGGAATACCATCTTCTGTCACTGCCACATTTCCCATATCCAATCTCATAAAATCTCCAATCCTGCATCCAAGAGAGCAATGAAGCAAGAATACCTCTTTCACTTCCCGCAGGTCTTCAGGCACATTGGTATTCATCACCGTCATGAATTCCTCTGCAGAGAGGGCGAAAGGCTCGTCATATTGTTCGCGCAGGGACTCCTGCCGGCGAGTTTTTGAAAGGCGTCGGAACGGCGATTTCTGAATCTCGTCGCAGTTTTCAAGTTCATTGAAGAATGCCGACAACGCACGCAACTTTAAGGTTGCCGAGTTTTGATTGAGTGGCTTCGTCGGAAGCGACCGGCCGTCAAGATTCCGGTAGAGTTCCGGATATTCCCCCACATATTGACACTCGTTGATTATGAATCCTCTGAATTCCAGAATGTCTTCGGTATTGAAATCCGCAGGGACATACTGCAGTTTATTGAAAATGGTCAGGTATCGAAATAATTTGTCTGCCACGGTTCGGTATGTAACGATGCGAGAACTGCCAACGATACCATGCTGCTTTTGGCTATTTACAAACCTTACAAATCGAGAGTAAAGCGTTTCCGTTTCCTTGGCGGCAACGGCGTCTTGTGTGTGATATAGAATTGCGTTTACCTTTTCCTCAAATGTCTTTGAATGGAATTGGCTTTCTTTGCAATCTTTTTTCATCATCCTGTAGGCTTTGTGCATCGCGCAAAGCTCATTTGATATGTCGCTGAGAAGCTGCTCGTTGAATTTTCTAACTCGGGACCGTAGACTGCCGTCTCTGCCAAACTTCTTTAAGTCATCAAGGTCGGCCATGATTTGGCTTTTGTGGTATAACTGAACCTTGCGACCATCGATGAGGCGGAAGCGGAGTCTTATCGTTCCGGATGTCTTTCTGGTACGGATACAAAGAGTGATTCTTTCCATATTTTTTGTTCATGAAAGTGTAAAATAATGTCGTGCAAATGTAATTTTTTTGCACGACAAAACGCACATTGAATAAAATTCAGAAGATATTGGCAAAATCACTTGCATAAGTAAAGAATAATATGTAACTTTGTAAAATCAAAAGTGCCACTTTATATTTTGCATCAATGAAAGCCTATATTCCACGAAAAATCTCAACCAAAATAGAGGAGGCCCACAAGTATTATCCAGTAATAACCATAACGGGACCTCGGCAAAGCGGCAAAAGCACACTCT
>CAYMBR010000121.1:0-1525 GCA_964388725.1 uncultured Sangeribacter sp.
GATAAAACCGGCTACAGCCTGAGTCTCAGACTCAGGCTGTAGCCGGTTTTATCGGTTGATGGCAGAGAGCTGCGCTAATCACAGTGCCGCCATCCCTATGCGGAGGGTCAATAAGCTTGCTGGTCGTGGTGGAGGAATACCTGCGATATGGTGCGGAGGAAGATACGTATGTCAAGCGAGGGAGACCAGTTTTCTATATACCAGATGTCATGCTTCACTCGGTCGGCCATCTCTTGCTCCGTCTTTGTTTCACCGCGGCAACCGTTGATCTGCGCCCAGCCCGTGATGCCCGGTTTTGCGAGATGTCTCACCATATAGTCGGCGATAATAGAGGAATAAATCTCCGTGTGAAACTCCATGTGCGGCCGGGGTCCTACAACCGACATCTCACCCTTGAAAACGTTGATAAACTGAGGCAACTCGTCGATGGAACTCTTTCGGAGGAAATCGCCGAAGGGCGTTTTTCGAGGATCATCCTTTGTGACCTGCAGTTTGTCGGCATCAGCATTCACCTTCATGCTGCGGAATTTGTAGATTCGGAACCCCTTGCCATTGTAGCCGGTGCGGACCTGTCGGAAGAAAAGGGGGCCATTGCTGCCGGTCAGTTTGTTGCCTACCCATACGAAAACTACCGCAAATGGGAAGGCAGTGCATAGAAACAAACCGCTAACGACAATATCAAACGACCTTTTCCATATTTTCGACAATACGGTGTTTAGCGGTTCCTCGCGGAAATGCATCAGATTTACGGCACCAAACTTCTGGAGTGTCATCTCGCGTTTGGGATATGCCTCGAACGAAGGTAAGAAGCAAAGTGAGATCAAATGGTCATTGCAGGTTCTGACCACGCGGGCTATTCTGTCCTTGTTTTTGTATGAATCCAGGGCGCAGAAAACTTCCTCCGCAGTGTGAATGTCTGACCACGAGAAAAAGTCGTCAATCTTGCCGAGATGTCTGATATCAAGATTGTCGGGGATGTAGTCGGAGAAAATGCCGATAATCCTGTATCCGGTAAGGCCTTCGCCCTCATTTAGCTCACCGCAAAGGAGATTTATGTCAGCGTCATTCCCGACAATCACAATGGATCTTGTATTGTGGCCGAACCTCCTGAGTACCCGGATACACTTCACGGCTAAACAATGCCAGAGTGTCACAAAAGTGGTTGCCAAGAGAAATTGGCAAACCATCAAATGCCTCGGCACCACCTTATAAGCCAAGGCAATCATGGCGATATAGAGGATATATGTCAAGCAAGACTGCAGCAACACATTCCTGATCACAACCTTGAATTTGATACCTCTGAGGTGGAGTTTGAAACCCACCATAGAAATAGCGATGCAGAAAGCAAGAGCCAGCAACCCTACCATTGTATCTTCAGTCCATACTTCAAATACTTTGTCGGTATAAACATCGGGCAAGTATTTTAGCAGCAACAACAAGACGGCAATGTGGATGCCGAGGTCCACACAAAAGACAGGGACTTTAAAGTAAAATAAGTCCCTCGATTCGCGTTCTTTCATCATAA